>DATJUT010000007.1 GCA_035502185.1 Gemmatimonadales bacterium | reverse complement strand
CCGTGCCGGTGGCGCACATCTGGTTCTTCAAGACGCTGCCGAGCCCGATGGCGAACCTGCTCGACATCACGCTCCGCAACCTGGAGCGGGTGATCTACTACACCAACTACGTGGTGATCGACCCGGGCCAGCAGGACGTCGAGGAGAAGCAGCTGCTGGACGAGGACGAGTACCTGGCGCTGCGGCAGAAGGCGCGCGAGGCGGGCGACCCCGCGTTCCGGGCGGACATCGGCGCGCCGGCGCTGCGCCACCTGCTCGAGCGGCTCGACGTGGACAAGCTGTCGGAGCGGCTCCGCAGCGAGGTCGGCGGCGAGACCAGCCAGCACCGCAAGAAGCAGTTGCTGAAGCGGCTCAAGGTGGTGGACGCGTTCCGCAACTCGGGCGAGAGCGGCGACGTCCGCAACAACCCGGCGTGGATGATCCTCGACGTGATCCCGGTGATCCCGCCCGACCTGCGGCCGCTGGTGCCGCTGGACGGCGGGCGGTTCGCGACCAGCGACCTCAACGACCTGTACCGGCGGGTGATCAACCGCAACAACCGGCTCCAGAAGCTGATGCAGCACCGCGCGCCGGAAGTGATCCTGCGCAACGAGAAGCGGATGCTGCAGGAGGCGGTGGATGCGCTGTTCGACAACGGGCGCCGCAGCAAGGCGATCCGGGGCCGCGGCAAGCGGCCGCTCAAGTCGCTGTCCGACATGCTGAAGGGCAAGCAGGGGCGGTTCCGCCAGAACCTGCTGGGCAAGCGCGTGGACTACTCGGGCCGCTCGGTGATCGTGGTGGGCCCGGAGCTGCGGCTGCACCAGTGCGGCCTGCCCAAGACGATGGCGGTCGAGCTGTTCAAGCCGTTCATCATCCACAAGCTGGTGGACAAGGGGATCGCGGAGACCGTCAAGCGCGCCAAGAAGATCGTGGAGCGCGAGAGCCCGGAGGTGTACGAGATCCTGGAGGAGATCATCCAGGACCACCCGGTGCTGCTGAACCGCGCCCCGACCCTGCACCGCCTGGGCATCCAGGGCTTCGAGCCGGTGCTGGTGGAGGGGAAGGCCATCCGCATCCACCCGCTGGTGTGCGCGGCGTTCAACGCCGACTTCGACGGCGACCAGATGGCGGTGCACGTGCCGCTGTCGTTCGAGGCGCAGCTGGAGTCGCGGCTGCTGATGATCTCGAGCAACAACATCCTGAAGCCGTCCGACGGCCGGCCGGTGGCCGAGCCGAGCCAGGACATGGTGCTGGGCTGCTACTTCCTGACCAAGGAGCCGGCGGACTTCGCCGAGAAGATCAAGGCGGGCGCGCCCAGCTACGGCGACATGGCCGAGGTGGAGACGGCGCTGCTGCACCAGCGGGTGCGCCACCACACGGCGATCCGGTTCTGGTGGGTCGACGTGCAGGGCCGCGGCCGGTGGGTGGAGACCACGGTCGGACGGGTGCTGTTCAACGCGATCCTGCCGCGGGAGCTGCAGTTCAAGAACGAGACCATGCGGAAGAAGAACCTCTCCGACCTGGTCTTCCAGAGCTACCGCGAGCTGGGGCTGGCGCCCACGGTGGAGTTCCTCGACCGGTTGAAGTCGGCCGGGTTCGGGTTCGCGACGCTGGGCGGGATCTCGATCGGCATCGAGGACCTGCAGATCCCGGAGGCCAAGGCGCGGCTGCTGACGGCCGCCGAGGAGCGCATCCAGCGCTTCCAGAAGGCGTATCAGAGCGGCTCGATCACCAACGGCGAACGCTACAACCGGGTGATCGACGCCTGGACCCACGCCAACAACGACATCGCCGACGAGATGGTGCGCGGGATGGGCGGGGCGAAGGGCGGGTTCAACCCGGTGTTCATGATGTTCGACTCCGGCTCCCGCGGCTCGCGCGACCAGATCCGGCAGCTGGCCGGGATGCGCGGGCTGATGGCCAAGCCGCAGAAGAAGCTCACCGGCGGCATCGGCGAGATCATCGAGAGCCCGATCCGCTCGAACTTCCGCGAGGGGCTGTCGGTGCTCGAGTACTTCATCTCGACCCACGGCGCGCGGAAGGGCCTGGCCGACACCGCGCTCAAGACGGCCGACGCCGGCTACCTCACCCGGCGGCTGGTGGACGTGGCGCAGGACGTCACCATCAGCGAGGAGGACTGCGGCACCGTGCTGGGGCTCGAGGTCCAGGCCCTGAAGGAGGGCGAGGACATCGTCGAGCCGCTGTCGGAGCGCATCGTGGGCTGCGTGGCGGCCGACGACATCTTCGACCCGCACGAGCTGGACGACCACGGCGACCCGAAGGTGCTGGTCGCGGCCGGCGGGCTGATCGACGAGCAGACCGCGCAGGCCATCGAGGACGCCGGCATCGAGGACGTGCGCATCCGCTCGGTCCTGACCTGCGAGTCGAAGCGCGGGCTGTGCCGGATGTGCTACGGGCGCAACCTCGCCACCATGGACATGGTGGACATCGGCGAGGCGGTCGGCATCCTGGCCGCCCAGTCCATCGGCGAGCCGGGCACCCAGCTGACGCTGCGGACCTTCCACATCGGCGGCACCGCGGCGCGCATCGCCGAGGTGACGGCCCGCAAGAGCAAGCTCGAGGGGACCGTGGAGTACGGCGACCGGCTCCAGTTCGTGGAGGCGGGCGACGGGCGGCGCATCGTCACCAAGCACGACGGCGAGCTGGTGCTGACCGACGACGACGGACGGGTCCGGTCGCGCTTCCAGGTGCCGCTGGGCGCGACGCTGTCGGTCGGCGACGGGGACGAGGTGAAGCGCGACGCGCTGCTGTTCACCTGGGACCCGTACACCACGCCGATCATCAGCGACCTGGCGGGGACCGTGCGGTTCCGCGACATCGTCGACGACGAGACGATCCGCGAGGAGTTCGACGAGCTCACCGGGCTCCGGCAGCGGGTGATCATCGAGGACCGCGAGAAGAAGCTCCACCCGCACATCGAGATCGTGCAGGCCAAGGGCGGCAAGGAGCGCAAGGTCCGCGACTTCGTCGTCCCCGAGGGCGCGCAGCTCCTGGTGGACGACGGCGAGGAGGCGGCGGCCGGCCAGACGCTGGCCAAGATCAGCCGCGAGGCGTACAAGACGCGCGACATCACCGGCGGCCTCCCGCGGGTGGCGGAGCTGTTCGAGGCGCGGCGGCCCAAGGACCCGGCCACCATCTCGGAGATCGACGGCGTGGTGCGGTTCGGGGAGATCAAGCGCGGCAAGCGCGAGATCTACGTGCACCACGTCCGCACCCTGAAGGACGGCACCGTGGTCAGCGACGAGTCGGCGGAGCCGCTGCTGTACGAGGTGCCGGCCGGCAAGCACTTGCGCGTCCACGAGGGCGACCGGGTGCGGGCGGGCGACCGCCTCACCGAGGGCCCGGTGAACCCGCACGACATCCTGCAGATCAAGGGCCCGCGGGCGGTGCAGGAGTACCTGCTCAACGAGGTGCAGGAGGTCTACCGCCTCCAGGGCGTGAAGATCAACGACAAGCACATCGGCGTGATCGTGAAGCAGATGCTGCAGAAGGTGCGCATCCAGGATCCCGGCGACACCGAGTTCCTCGAGGGCGAGCACGTGGACAAGGTCGTGTTCCGCGAGGAGAACACCCGGGTGACCCGCAAGGGCGGCAAGCCCGCCTCGGCGGAGCCGCTGCTCCTCGGCATCACCAAGGCGAGCCTCACGACCCAGTCGTTCATCTCGGCCGCCAGCTTCCAGGAGACGACCCGCGTGCTGACCGACGCGGCGATCCGCGGCGCCCGCGACGACCTGCTCGGGCTCAAGGAGAACATCATCATCGGGCACCTGATCCCCGCGGGCACCGGCATCTACCGCTACCACGAGATCGACGTGGAGCCGCCGGAGGGCTTCGAGCCGCCGCCGCCGGCCGAGCCGGTGGCCGTGGCCGCGGCGCCGGAGCTGGCGGGGCTGACCAGCGAGGAGTAGCAGCAGGCCGGCGGCTGACGCGCCCGGGGAGCCATCCCCGGGCGCGCGGCTTTTCAGGCCGGCGCCGGCGCGGGCGCGAGGGGGGGATGCCGCTCGGAGCGGTGGTGCCCGCGCTGGCGGGGCTCGAGGCCTTCGGGCTGGTGACCGTGGCGGCCGTCGCAGTCGTCCGCCGCCCACGGAAGGTCAGCCGCCGCCTGCTCGGCGCGTGTGATGGCGGTGGTGGTCCTGTTCATGAGGGTCGCGCCGCCTCCCTGAGCTCGCCGATCAGCTCCTGCAGGTGCTCCCACCGGGTCAGGTAGCTGATCACCATCACCCGGATCGCCCGCCGGCCCACGGTCGTGGTCGGGGAGATCCACCAGCGCCGCTTGGCCAGGACCCGCCGCACGATCTCGTCCTGCAGGCCGTCCATCTCCGAACCACTCCGCGACTTGGCGTCTCGCAACTTCCCCGTCCACCGCACCGCTGCGATCGCCGTATCGACCGGCGTCACGGCCTCCCAGTCGCCGTCGCGCGTCAGCTCGGCGACGAACCGCTCGGTCAACGCGACCTGCGCCTCGGCCATCCGGCCGTACGCCCGCCGGCCGACCAGCTTCATCGCCATCCACAGCTTCAGGGCGCTGAACGGGCGTGAACCGGCGAGGCCGTGGTCGCGGAACTCGATCGCGTCGTCGGTCTCGGGGATGTACACGGCGTCGGACCAGAAGGCGCGCCGCCCCGCCTCGCCGTCCCGGGTCAGGATCGCCCCGCACGGGTAGGGCATGTACCACCACTTGTGCGGGTCCATCGTGATCGAGTCGGCCCGCTCGATCCCGCTGAAGCGCGGGCGCAGCGCGTCGCTCATCAGGCCGCCGGCGGCGTACGCCGCGTCCACGTGGTACCACAGGCCGAGGTCGCGCGCCGCGTCGGCGATGCCGTCCAGCGGGTCGATCACGCCGTTGCTCGTGACGCCCGCGATGCCCACGACGCAGAACGGGTCGAGCCCCGCCGCGCGGTCGTCCGCCACCATCCGGCGGAGCGCGCCGAGGTCCAGGCGCGCGTGGCGGTCCACCGGCACGGAGCGCAGGCCCGCGGCGCTGCCCAGGCCCAGGATGTTCGCGCTCTTCGCGATGGAGAAGTGCGCCTCGGCGGAGGCGTAGAGCACCGGGCGCTGCGCGAGCCCCCACACGCCGCGGGTCGTGGTCCCGGGGAACTTCGCCGCCAGCGCCACCTTGAGCCCGGTGGTGTTGGCCAGTGACCCGCCGGTCGTCAGACTGCCGAACGCGCCCGCCGGGTAGCCGGCCAGCTCGCACAGCCAGCGGACGACGATCCGCTCGATGCCCGTGGCCGCTGGGCTGTGATGCCAGGCGCCGACGTTCTGGTTGAGCGCCGCCGCCATCGCCTCCGCGAACACCGCGATCGGCAGGGGCGTCGGGTTCATCAGGCCGAAGTAGCGCGGGCTCGGCAGGTGGAAGCTGGCGGGAACGACCTCGCGCTCGAACCGCTCGAACAGCGCGCGCCACGGCGTCGGCAGCTCCGGCAGCGGCTCGGCGAACCGCGCGAAGGACTGCGCCGGCGTGACGTCGGGGATGACGGGCAGCTGCCGCAGGTCGCCGAAGTGCCGGGCGACCCAGTCCGCGGCGGCTTCGCCGAGGGCGCGGACGTCGTCGGGCTCGGGGTCGAACGGATCGGCTGCGGGAGGCGGGCCGGGCGGCGTCATGGCCAGGGCAAGCTAGTGACGGCGGGCGCGCCGGGGCAGTCCCGCGCACCGGGCGCCGCCGCGCCCGAGCGGGCCGCCGCGGCTCGCGGCGCCTAGGGGCGCACGCCTGCGGCCACGCCGAAGTCGAACGTCACGTCCACCGAGGCGCTGACCGGGCATCCACCGAGGCTGGCCGGAAGGTAGTGCGACTCGCTCAGCACGTCGCGCGCGGCCTCGGCGAACGTCAGGTAGACGACCAGCGCCTGGCCCGACGGCTTCGGGCGGTTCTCGGGCCATACGTAGCGGATGCTCGCCGGCTCCGGACGTCCGCGCGCGTTGATGGTCGCGCGCAGCACCACGTGCCCCTCGATGTCCGCGTCGCGCAGCTCCGGCGGGTAGTGCACCGGCGGATGCGCCAGCAGCTCCGGATGCGCCTCGGCGGGGAACCGCAGCGTGAACACGGGGAAGCCGGCTCCGATCGCCCGGGTGTACGAGGGCGCCGCGGACCGTGCCAGCGCGAGCCGCATCTCGAGCGACTCCCGCGGCGCCTCGTGCGGCCAGGCGACCATCTCGCGGTTCGCGACGACCGAATCCAGCGCCCGCGCCAGCAGCCGCGTCGGGACCGTGTCCGGGAACGGCATCGGCAGCAGCTCATGCCAGGTCGCGTTTCCGTCTCGACGAGCCCTCACGGCGAGGTTGCCACCGATCCGGCTCCGCCACGTGACCACTGGTTCTCCGGACGGCAGGGAGTCGAGCCGTCCGCCGAGCAGGCGCCGGAGCCGGTAGGCCGTGCGCTGGGCCAGCAGGTCCGCCTGGACCAGCAGGGTTCGGGCGCCGGTGTCGACGAGGAACGCGTGCAGGTACACCGTGTCGAGCACCGTGAGGAGGCTGTCGGGCAGGTTCGCGAGGCACGGCCCCTGGGGCGCGTCGTTCTGGTCCGGCGGCGGCCCCTCGACGAACGCGATGGCGGGCCCCGGTGCCGGCCCGGCGGCAGGTCGGGCGGCGGTTCCGGCGGCACACGCGGCGAGCAGCGCGGCGGCCAGGGGCAGGAGCGCGGCCCGCCGGGGCGCGGGCGAGCGGAGCGGCAGGCGGATCGTCATGGCACCCGCACGTTGGTGCCCGGGCGTCAGGGCGGCGTCAGCGCGCGGCTGGAGGCGATCCGCAGCGGCCGGCCCGAGCACGTCGGTCAGGCCGCCCGCAGCCACAGCCAGCCGGCCGCGAGGGCGAGGGTGAGCAGCGTGACGGGGACGCCGACGCGTGCGTGTTGTCTCCAGCCGATCGGCACCCCGAGCCTGCCGGCCTGGTCCACGACGATGATGTTCGCGATGCTCCCCACGATCAGCAGGTTGCCGGCCAGCGTGCTCGCCAGCGCCAGGATCGGACCCGCCTGCGCGTGGCCCCGGGCGGCGGGCAGCAGCAGCATGACCGCCGGCACGTTCGACACCAGGTTGGAGAGGACGACCGTGACGCCGAACAGCCACGCGGGCCGGGCCACGTCCACGCCCGACGAGCGCAGGGCGTCGAGGCCGCGCTCCAGCATGCCGGAGCCGAGCAGTGCCTGGTTCACGACGAACAGCCCGACGAACAGGACCAGCAGGTGCCAGTCCACCTGGCCGAGGATGTCGCGCGAGGCCATCCGGCGGCTCAGCAGCAGGAGGCCCGCCGCAGTGAGCGCCGCGGCCTCGCGGGGGATGGGCGCGAACAGGAACACCAGGACGAGGGCGCCCAGGACCGCGAGGCCCTTGGCCGTCTGCCAGCGGTCGAAGGCGAGGTCGCGCTGCTCGGTCCGGGTGAGCCGCGCCGGGCGCGACCATTGCCCGCGGTACCGCCAGGCGATGACGGCCCAGGCCACGCCGAGGCCGAGCACGGCCGGTACGAGCGCGTCCAGCAGGTAGCCGCGGAACGAGAGGCCCAGCGTCTGTCCGATCAGCATGTTCTGCGGGTTGCCGATCAGGGTCGCCGCCGAGCCGACGTTCGCCGCCGCCGCGAGCGCGAGCAGGAAGGGCACCGGATCGAGGCCGCGCCGCGCGCAGCCCGTGGCCAGAACCGGCGCCATCGCCAGGCATACGACGTCGTTGGCGAGGAGGGCGGAGAGCAGGCCGGCGACCGCGACCACCAGCCCCAGCAGCATGGCGGGCGCGGCGTCGTATTCGGCCAGCCACAGGCTCACGCGGGCGTAGAACCCGCCCAGCCGGAACTGCGCCGACACCACCATCAGGCCAAGGAGGAGCGCCAGGGTCGGGACATCCACGGCGTTCCAGGCCTGGCCGACGGTGAACCGGCCGGCGGCGACGAGGGCGATGGCCCCGAGCAGGGCCACGCCCGCCCGGTCGAGGGCGAGGCCGGGGATCTCCCCCAGCAGCATCCCGGCGTATACCGCGGCGAAGACGATCAGGACGGCCGTATCCACCCCGGACAAGATACCCGGGGGCCGGGCGGCGCCCCTATCTGGCGCCTGGCGCGCCGCCTCGGTATTCGTATTGTGATACGGAGACCTGCCATCGGCCGGGAGGCCGCTCAAGCTCGGGAGATCGAATGCGCGACCGATTCGTGAGGGGAGCGCTGGCGCTGGCCGTGGTGGTGCCGGCCCTGGCGGCAGCCCAGCAGCCGGCGGCGCCGCTCGGGCCGCACCGCGAGGGAACCTGGGAGATCAGCGTCGGCGTCGGCGCCACCTACCTGGACAACCAGATCACCTGCTGTCTGGCGGGGCTCGCCGGGGCGGGCAAGGTCGCGCCCGGCGGCGTCCTTCGGGTCGGCTACAATCTCAGCAACATGTGGAACCTGAGCATCGGCACCGGCGTTTCGTACAGCAGCCCTGCGACCATCCTCCAGCCCATCGCGGCGATCACCTGGACGCCGAACCTCGACGCCGCCACCAGCCCGTTCCTGACGCTGGGCGCCGGGGTGACGAGCGTGCTGTGGAGCACGAGCGGGGCGGCGGGCGGGCACTGGCGCTTCACCGGCAAGTACGGCGTCCACCTGGGCGCCGGGCTTCGCCGGATGATCGGCGAGCGGATGGCGCTGCGCCTCGAAGTCCGGGAGCAGGTCGAGCACGACTCCTCGCCGGCGTTCCCCGTCTTCACCGGCACCGGCACGGTCGGCTTCTCGTGGTTCCTCGGGGGCGGGTCCTCGCTGAAGGACAGTGACGGCGACGGCGTGCCCGACCGGGCGGACCGCTGTCCCGACACGCCGCACGGCGCGGTGGTGGACGCGCGGGGCTGTCCGATTGACCGCGATCACGACGGGGTGCCCGACGGCATCGACAAGTGTCCCAACACGCCCTCCGGCGTCGCGGTGGACGCCATGGGCTGCCCGGTGGACAGCGACAACGACGGCGTGCCGGACTATCTGGACAAGTGCCCGAACACGCCGGCCGGGGTGGCGGTCTTCCCGAGCGGCGAGCGGGCCGGCTGCGCGAGGGACAGCGACGGCGACGGCGTGCCGGACAACCTCGATCGGTGCCCGAACACGCCGGCGGGCGTCACGGTGTATCCGAGCGGCGAGCGGGCCGGCTGTCCGGTGGACAGCGACGGCGACGGCGTGCCCGACTACCTCGACCGGTGTCCCAACACGCCGCCCAACGCGCGCCCCGTGGACGCGAACGGCTGCCCGAAGGACTCGGACCACGACGGGGTGCCCGACTACCTCGACCGGTGTCCCAACACACCGCCCAACACCCCGGTGGATCCCACCGGATGCCCGGTGGCGGCCCCGAGGGGCGCGCCGGCGCCGCGAGGGGTGGACACGACGGGGGCGGCTCCGCTTCCGGCGGTCAACGCGACGATGGTGCTGCGGGGCGTCAACTTCCGGCCCAACAGCGTGGCGCTGACGCCTGCCGCCCGGGCGGCGCTCCGCCAGGTCGCCAACGCGATCAGGGCTGTTCCGGGCTCGCGCTGGCAGCTGTCGGGCTACACCAGCGCCATGGGGAATGCGGCGCGCAACCGGCGGCTGTCCCAGCAGCGCGCGGAGGCCGTGCAGCTGTACCTGACGAGCCTGGGTGTCCCGGCCAGCAGTCTCACGGCGGTCGGGTACGGGTCGCAGCATCCCATCGCCACCAACCGGACCCGTGCGGGGCGGCTGCAGAACATGCGGGTCGAGATCAAGCGGCTGCGCTAGCCCGCCGCCGGTCTCGTTGAAGCCGAGCCCCGTCCCGGTCGTCCGGGGCGGGGCTCGGTGCGTGCGGGGGAGGGGAGCGCGCCCGCGACCGCTCCCTTGACCCCTTTTGGCGTCCCCGCTACCTTTTCATGTCTGCGGCCGAAGTGGGCCGCCCGTTTATTCTTGTGCTGTGTGCTGGGGGCTATGCCGACGATCAATCAGCTGGTCCGGGCGGGCCGGCGATCGGTGGAATCCAAGGAGAAGGCGCCTGCGCTCCGGGGGAACCCGCAGAAGCGCGGGGTGTGCACGCGAGTGTACACCACCACGCCGAAGAAGCCGAACTCCGCGCTCCGCAAGGTCGCCCGCGTCCGACTCACCAACGGGTTCGAAGTCACGGCCTACATCCCCGGCGAAGGCCACAATCTGCAGGAGCACTCGATCGTCCTGATCCGGGGCGGCCGGGTGAAGGACCTGCCGGGGGTGCGCTACCACATCATCCGGGGCACGCTGGACGCCGCGGGGGTGGGCGAGCGCAAGAAGAGCCGCTCGAAGTACGGGGCGAAGGCGCCCAAGGCGGCCAAGTGAGCCGGCGGCCGCGGACGGTGCGGCGCGCGGTCCCGGCGGACCCGCGCTACGACAGCCAGACGGTGTCGAAGTTCATCTGCAACCTGATGCGGCGGGGCAAGAAGTCGGTGGCCGAGTCGATCTTCTACTCGGCGATGGACCTGATCGAGCAGCGCACCGGGCAGCCCGGCGTCAACGTGTTCAAGCAGGCGCTGAGCAACGCCAAGCCGGTGGTCGAGGTGAAGAGCCGGCGGGTCGGCGGCGCGACGTACCAGGTCCCGGTGGAGGTGCGGCCCGAGCGGCGCACCGCCCTGGCGATGCGGTGGCTGATCGACTATAGCCGCTCGCGGGGGGAGAAGACGATGTCCGACCGGCTGGCCAACGAGCTGGTGTCGGCGTCGAAGGGCGAGGGCAACACGATCAAGAAGAAGGAAGACACCCACCGGATGGCCGAAGCGAACAAGGCGTTCGCCCATTACCGGTGGTAAACCCTTAGCGCGAACAAGATAGGGTCGCTGCTTAAGCGGCCCCCGTCCGGAACGTTCGGACGACGGCGGAGCGAGACCTGCGCTCGATGCGCGAACGGTCGCCCCGCGTTTTTCTTGACTGGACGTCGGGAGTCTATGGCACGGAACACACCACTCGAGCGCGTGCGGAACATCGGCATCATGGCGCACATCGATGCCGGGAAGACGACCACGACCGAGCGCATCCTCTACTACACGGGCCGCACCTACAAGCTGGGTGAGGTGGACGACGGTACGGCCACGATGGACTGGATGGAGCAGGAGCAGGAGCGGGGCATCACGATCACGTCGGCCGCGACCACCACCGAGTGGAAGCGGGACGGGCAGCTGTACCAGGTGAACATCATCGACACGCCCGGCCACGTGGATTTCACGATCGAGGTCGAGCGCTCGCTGCGGGTGCTGGACGGCGCCATCGCGGTGTTCTGCGCGGTGGGCGGCGTGGAGCCCCAGTCCGAGACGGTGTGGCGCCAGGCCGACAAGTACGCGGTGCCGCGCATCGCCTTCGTCAACAAGATGGACCGCACCGGCGCGGACTTCGACAACGTGGTGGCGGAGATCCGCCAGAAGCTCGGCGCCCGGGCGTTCCCCGTGCAGATCCCGCTCGGCGCGGGCGACCTGTTCACCGGCGTGGTGGACGTGGTGCGGCGGGTCGAGATCATCTACGACGAGAAGTCGCTCGGCCAGCAGTTCGTCGAGGGCCCGGTGCCCGCGTCCATGAAGGAGCGGGTGGAGGCCCTGCGCCACGAGCTGATCGAGGCGGCCGTCGAGTCGGACGACGAGCTGCTGGAGAAGTACCTCGGCGCGCACGACCTGTCGGACGCCGACGTGCGGCGCGCCATCCGGAAGGCGACGATCGGCCACGGGCTGGTGCCGATCTTCTGCGGCGCCGCCGCCAAGAACAAGGGCGTGCAGCCGCTGCTGGACGGGATGGTGGACTACCTGCCCAGCCCGGCGGACATCAAGCCCGTCGAGGGGCACCTCCAGTACCACAGCGAGTCGCACGCCTGCCGCGAGGCGAAGGACGACGCGCCGTTCGCGGCGCTGGCGTTCAAGATCATGACCGACCCGTTCGTCGGGAAGCTGACGTTCATCCGCGTGTACTCCGGCGTGCTGGACTCCGGCTCCTACATCTACAACCCGGTGCGGGACCGCAAGGAGCGGGTGGCCCGGCTGCTCCAGATGCACGCCAACAAGCGCGAGGAGATCGAGGAAGTGCGCGCCGGCGACATCGCCGCGGTCATCGGGCTGCGGGACACCAAGACCGGCGACACGCTGTGCGACGCGGAGGACGCGATCATCCTCGAGGCGATGCGGTTCCCCGAGCCGGTGATCGACGTCGCGATCGAGCCCAAGACCAAGGCCGACCAGGACAAGCTGGGCACCGCGCTGCAGAAGCTGGCCGAGGAGGACCCCTCCTTCCGGGTCCACGTGGACCACGAGACGGGGCAGACGATCATCTCGGGCATGGGCGAGCTGCACCTCGAGATCATCGTCGACCGGATGAAGCGCGAGTTCAAGGTGGACGCCAACGTGGGCCGGCCGCAGGTGGCCTACCGCGAGACGATCCGCAACCGCGTGACCGACATCGAGGGCCGGTTCGTCCGGCAGACGGGCGGCCACGGCCAGTACGGCCACGTGGTCATCAACCTCGAGCCGTCGGAGAAGGGCGCGGGGTTCGTGTTCGAGGACAAGATCGTCGGCGGCGTCATCCCCAAGGAGTTCATCCGGCCGGTGGAGGCGGGCATCACCGAGGCGCTCGAGAACGGGGTGCTGGCGGGCTACCCGGTGGTGGACGTGAAGGTGGAGCTGGTGGACGGCTCGTATCACGACGTGGACTCGAGCGAGATGGCGTTCAAGATCGCGGGCTCCATGGCGTTCAAGGAGGCGGCGCGCCTGGCCAAGCCCGTGCTGCTCGAGCCGGTGATGGACGTGGAGGTCGTGGTGCCCGGCGAGTACCTGGGCGACGTGATGGGCGACCTCAGCAGCCGCCGCGGCCGCATCGGGGGGATGACGCAGCGCGCCGACGCGCACGTCATCGGAGCCTCGGTGCCGCTGGCGGAGATGTTCGGGTACTCGACCACCCTGCGCTCGATGAGCCAGGGGCGGGCGGTGTACTCGATGCAGTTCTCGCACTACGAGGAAGTCCCGAAGTCGAAGGCGGACGAAATCATCACCAAGATGAAGGGTTAACGACCATGGCCAAGGCGAAGTTCGAGCGGACCAAGCCGCACGTGAACGTGGGCACGATCGGACACGTGGACCACGGGAAGACCACTCTCACCGCGGCCATCACCAAGGTGGCCGAGATGCAGGGGCTGGCCAAGTACGTGTCGTACGACGAGGTCGCCAAGGCCTCGGAGTCGCAGGGCCGGCGCGACGCCACCAAGATCCTCACCATCGCCACCAGCCACGTGGAGTACAGCACCGCCAAGCGGCACTACGCGCACGTGGACTGCCCGGGCCACGCCGACTACGTCAAGAACATGATCACCGGCGCGGCGCAGATGGACGGGGCGATCCTGGTGGTGAGCGCGGTCGACGGCCCGATGCCGCAGACCCGCGAGCACATCCTGCTGGCGCGCCAGGTGAACGTGCCCGCCATCGTGGTCTTCCTGAACAAGGTGGACCTGGTGGACGACCCCGAGCTGCTGGACCTGGTGGAGCTCGAGGTGCGCGAGCTGTTGAGCAAGTACGAGTTCCCGGGCGACACGCTCCCGGTGATCCGGGGCAGCGCGCTGAAGGCGCTGTCGGCCAAGGACGTCAACGACCCCGAGGCGAAGCACATCATCGAGCTGATGGACGCGATCGACGCCTCCATCCCCGAGCCGAAGCGCCAGGTGGACAAGCCGTTCCTGATGCCGGTCGAGGACGTGTTCAGCATCACCGGCCGCGGCACGGTGGCCACCGGCCGCGTGGACCGCGGCAAGATCAAGGTGGGCGAGGAGGTCGAGATGGTCGGCCTCGGCGCCACCAAGAAGACCGTGGTCACCGGCGTCGAGATGTTCCGCAAGCTGCTCGACGAGGGGCAGGCGGGCGACAACATCGGCCTGCTGCTGCGGGGCGTGGAGAAGAACGAGATCGAGCGCGGCATGGTGCTCGCCAAGCCCGCCTCGATCACCCCGCACACCAAGTACAACGCCGAAGTCTACGTGCTGACCAAGGAAGAGGGCGGCCGCCACACCCCGTTCTTCAAGGGGTACCGGCCGCAGTTCTACTTCCGGACCACCGACGTGACGGGCTCGGTCGAGCTGCCGGCCGGCGTCGAGATGGTGATGCCGGGCGACAACGTGCAGATGCTGATTCAGCTGATCACGCCGATCGCCATGGAGGAGCAGCTGCGCTTCGCGATTCGCGAGGGCGGCCGCACCGTCGGGGCGGGCGTCGTGACCAAGATCCTGGAGTGACGACGGTGAAAGGCCGCATCCGCATCCGCCTCAAGGCGTTCGATCACGCGGTGATCGACCAGGCCTCGGCGGACATCGTGCGCACCGCGGAGAAGACGGGCGCCCAGGTCTCGGGGCCGATCCCGCTGCCCACCAAGACGCAGCGCTGGACCGTGCTCCGCAGCCCGCACGTGGACAAGAAGAGCCGCGAGCAGTTCGAGCTGAAGACGCACAAGCGGCTGATCGACATCCTGGACTCGCGGCCGCAGACGGTGGATGCGCTCACCAAGCTCGACCTGCCGGCCGGCGTGGACGTGGAGATCAAGGTGGAATAGCGATGGACGCGATCATCGGCCGTAAACTGGGGATGACGCAGCTGTTCGCCGAGGACGGGACCGCGACGCCGGTGACGGTGATCGAGGCGGGGCCCTGCCCGGTCGTGCAGGTGCGGCCCGCGCGCGAGGGCCAGCCGGCGCGCGTGCAGCTCGGCTTCGGCGCCGCCAAGGCGAAGCGCTCGACCAAGGCCGAGCGCGGCCACGCCGCCAAGGCCGGCCTCGACGCCGCGCCCCGGGTGCTGCGCGAGTTTCCCGCGCGCGGCGAGGCGCCCGAGCGCGGGGCCGTGGTCACCGTCGCCGCCTTCGCCGCGGGCGAGCGGGTCAAGGTGACCGGCGTCTCCAAGGGCCGCGGCTTCCAGGGCGTGGTGCACCGCCACCACTTCGGCGGCGGCCCCGCCACCCACGGCAACACCCGCTTCCGCAAGCCGGGCTCGGTCGGCGCCGGCACCGACCCGTCGCGGGTGATCAAGGGCAAGCGGATGCCCGGCCACATGGGCGCCGAGCGGTCCACCGAGATCAACCTGCTGGTGGCCAAGGTGGACGGCGAGAAGAACCTGCTGTACGTGCGCGGCGCCGTCCCCGGGCCGATGCGCGGCATCGTGACGGTGTCGAAGGAGGGCGCGTGAGCGACGCGCCGAACACCCGCCGGCCGGCCGCCGGCGCGGAGGCCGCGCTCGAGGCCCTGGCCTACGCCGCGGACGGCACCCGCCGGCCGCGCGCGGTGCGGCTGCCGGCCGATCCGTTCGACGGCACGGTCCACGCGGCCGCGCTGCACCAGGCGGTGACCACGTTCCTGGCCAACCAGCGGCAGGGCACCGCCCAGACCAAGACCCGCAGCTTCGTCACCGGCGGCAACCAGAAGCCGTGGCGGCAGAAGGGCACCGGGCGGGCGCGGCAGGGCTCCACCCGCTCGCCGCTGTGGCCCGGCGGCGGCACGATCTTCGGCCCGCTCCCCCGCGACTACCGGCGCGGCATCCCGCGCAAGGTGCGCCGGCTGGCGAGGCGCTCGGCGCTGAACGCGCGCGCCCGCGAGGTGGCGATCCACGTCATCGCGCCCCTCCAGTTCGAGGAGCCGAAGACCCGCCGCGTGGCCGAGCTGCTGGGCAAGATGGGCATCGAGGACCGCCGGGTGCTGGTGCTCACCGAGGCGCAGAACCCGAACCTGCTGCTCTCCGCGCGCAACCTCCAGAACGTGGCGGTGATGCGCTACGCCGACGCGTCGGCCTACGACATCCTGCGGGCCGAGGCGCTGGTGATCGAGGAGCCGGCGCTGGGCGCGCTGGAGCCGGGGAGCGAGGCGTCGGCCATCGCGCCGGCACCGCGCGAGAAGCCGCCGAAGCGGACCAAGGCGGAGACCCGGCCGGCCAAGGCCAAGGCCGCGCCGCCGGCCCGGAAGGCGGCGGAGAAGAAGGGCGCGGCCCCGGCGAGGGCGGCCGCGAAGCCGGCGAAGGCCGAGGCGAAGAAGCCGGCGGCCAGGAAGCCGGCGCCGAAGGCGAAGGCGCCCGCGCGCGAGACCAAGAAGGGCAAGTCCGGCAAGAAGCCGGGGAAGAAGGAGTAGGCCATGCCGGCGCTGTATCGCGCGATCGTCAAGCCGCTGGTGACGGAGAAGTCGTCGGCGATGTACGAGAACCGGAAGATCTACACCTTCCGGGTCGACCCCGCCGCCACCAAGCCCGAGATCCGCGACGCGATCGAGCACCTGTTCGCCGTCACGGTGAAGGACGTGCGGACGATGCAGATGCGCGCCAAGGAGCGCCGGGCCGGCGGCCTGGGCCGCGGCCGGACGGGGCGCCGCCCCAAGTGGAAGAAGGCGATCGTCGTCCTGAAGGAGGGCGACGTGATTCCGATCTTCGAGGGCTGACGCCATGGGCATCCGCCAGTTCAAGCCCGTCACGCCGGGCACGCGCTTCCGGATCATCTCGGACTTCGACGAGATCACCAAGAAGGCGCCCGAGGAGTCGCTCCTGGAGCCGCTGCGCTCGCAGGGCGGCCGCAACAACCAGGGGCACGTCACCACCCGCTACCGGGGCGGCGGGCACAAGCGGATGTACCGGCGGGTGGACTTCCGCCGCGACAAGTTCGGCATCCCCGGCAAGGTGGCCGCGATCGAGTACGACCCCAACCGCTCGGCGCGGCTGGCGCTGATCCAGTACAGCGACGGCGAGAAGCGCTACATCCTGCACCCCCGCGGCCTGGCCGTGGGCGACGCGGTCAACTCCGGGCCGGGCGCCGACATCCGGCTCGGCAACGCGGTGCCGCTGGCCGAGGTGCCGCTGGGCACCACGGTGCACAACGTCGAGCTCAAGCCCGGGCGCGGCGGGCAGATGGCCCGCTCGGCCGGCGCCGCGGTCCAGGTGGTGGCCAAGGAAGGCGCGATGGTCACGCTCAAGATGATGAGCGGCGAGGTGCGCCTGGTGCGCGGCGTGTGCCTGGCCACGATCGGCCAGGTGGGCAACGTCGAGCACGAGCTGGAGAGCATCGGCAAGGCGGGCAAGTCGCGCTGGCTCGGCCGGCGCTCCAAGGTCCGCGGCGTGGCGAAGAACCCGGTGGACCACCCGCTGGGCGGCGGCGAGGGGAAGTCGAGCGGCGGCCGGCCGCCGGTGAGCCCGTGGGGCAAGCCGGAGGGCGTGAAGACCCGGCACAAGAAGAAGGCCAGCAACAAACTCATCATCCGCGGCCACAAGCGCGGGAAGGCGACGCGATAATGTCCCGCAGCGTCAAGAAGGGCCCGTTCGTGGACGAGCGGCTGCTCAAGCGGATCCACGAGCTGAACACCAAGAACGAGAAGCGGGTGCTCAAGACCTGGTCGCGGGCGTCCACCGTGACCCCCGACTTCGTGGGCCACACGCTGGCCGTCCACAACGGCAACAAGTTCGTGCCGGTGTACGTGAGCGAGAACATGGTCGGCCACAAGCTGGGCGAGTTCGCGCCGACCCGGCTGTTCCGCGGCCACAGCGGCAAGATGTCGGCCGACAAGAAGGCCAAGCTGGAGGCCGAGGGCGGCGCGCCGGCCGCGACGCCGGCCCCGGCGGCGGCGGCGAAGCCATGACCGAGGCGCGGGCGGTCCAGCGGACGCTGCGCCAGTCGGCGCGCAAGGTGCGGCTCGTGGTGGACCTGATCCGCGGGCGGCCGGTGGGCGAGGCGTTCTCGATCCTCAAGTTCAGCAAGAAGGGCGCCGCGGTGCCGGTGCGGAAGGTGCTGCTGTCGGCCGTGGCGAACGCGAAGATCAAGGCGGAGCGGGCGTCCGAGCGGTTCGACGAGGACCGGCTGTTCGTGAAGACGGTGATGGTGGACGAGGGCCCGACCCTGAAGCGGTTCATGCCGGCGGCGATGGGGCGCGCGACGCCCCTGAAGAAGCGGACCAGCCACGTCACCATCCTCGTGGCGACCAAGGAGCGTTAGCGGTGGGACAGAAGACGCATCCCCATGGTTTCCGGCTCGGCATCGTCAAGCCGTGGCGTTCCCGCTGGTTCGCGAACCGGGACTTCCCGGCGCTGCTCAAGGAGGACGAGCTGATCCGCACCTACCTGCGGACCCGGCTCCAGCACGCGGCCATCAGCGACGTGCACATCGAGCGCAAGCCGGGCAAGGTCCTGGTGACGGTGCACACCGGGCGGCCGGGCGTGGTGATCGGCAAGCGCGGGGCCGAGGTGGACAAGCTGCGCGACGAGCTGGCGCAGCTCACCAGCAAGGAAGTGGGGATCAACGTCGAGGAGATCAAGCGCCCCGAGCTGGACGCGCAGCTGGTGGCCGACAACGTCGCGCACCAGCTGGCGCAGCGCATCAGCTTCCGCCGCGCGATGAAGCGCGCCGTGCAGTCGGCGATGCGGATGGGCGCCCAGGGGATCAAGATCAAGTGCGGCGGGCGGCTGGGCGGGGCGGAGATCGCGCGGGTGGAGGGCTACCACGAGGGGCGGGTGCCGCTGCACACGCTGCGGGCCGACGTGGACTACGCCACCGCGACCGCCAAGACGACCTTCGGCACCATCGGCGTCAAGACCTGGATCTTCAAGGGCGAGGTCGTGGAAGACGCGCGCGGCCGCACCTACAGCACGGGGGCCTGAGCATGCTGGCGCCCAAGCGGGTCAAGTTCCGCAAGCAGATGAAGGGCCGGATGCGGGGGGTCGCGACCCGCGGCCAGACCGTGGCGTTCGGGCACTTCGGGCTCCAGGCGCTGGAGGCGGGGTGGGTCACGAACCGGCAGATCGAGGCGGCCCGCGTGGCGATGACGCGCAGCATGAAGCGCGGCGGCAAGCTGTGGATCCGGCTGTTCCCCGACAAGCCGATCACCAAGAAGCCGGCCGAGACGCGGATGGGGAAGGGCAAGGGCAACCCGGAGGGCTGGGTGTGCCCGGTGAAGATCGGGCGGATGCTGTTCGAGATCGAGGGCATCGAGGAGGCGCTGGCCAAGAAGGCGCTGGCGCTGGCGTCGGCCAAGCTCCCGATCAGCACCCGGTTCGTGAAGCGGGAGGTGTGAGGCAGTGGCACTGACCAAGCTCACCACGGTGCAGATCCGCGAGCTGACGGATGCGGAGCTCACGGCCAAGCTGGCCGAGTACGAGAAGGAGTCGTTCGGCCTGCGCTTCAAGGCGGCGACCGAGGTGCTCGGCAACCCGATGGATCTGAAGACCGCGCGGCGCACGGTCGCCCGTCTCAAGACGGTGCTGGCCGAGCGCGCCGCCAAGGCGAAGGCGAAGGCCCCATGAGCGAGGCTCGGCAGGAGCGGCCGCGGGCGCAGCGCAAGACCCGGACGGGCACGGTCGTGAGCGACCGGATGAACAAGTCGGTCGTGGTGACGATCGGCCGCCGCGTGACCCACGGCCTGTACGCGAAGCAGGCGACGCGCAGCAGCCGGGTGGTGGCGCACGACGAGCGCAACGAGGCGCACGTCGGCGACCTGGTGCGGATCATGGAGACCCGGCCGCTGTCGAAGACCAAGCGCTGGCGGGTCGTCGAGATCGTCGAGCGGGCGAAGTAGGAGGCGGCCGTGGTCCAGCAGGAATCGATCCTCAGGATCGCCGACAACTCGGGCGCGAAGCGGGCCCTGGTCATCCGGGTGCTCGGCGGCTCGAAGCGCCGGTACGCCGGGCTGGGCGACGTGGTGATCGTCGCCATCAAGGACGCCCTGCCGACCGGCACGGTGAAGAAGGGCGAGGTCGCGCGCGCGGTCGTGGTGCGCACCGCCAAGGAGACGCGGCGCAAGGACGGCAGCTACATCCGGTTCGACGAGAACGCCGCGGTGATCATCGACGAGCAGGGGGAGCCCCGGGCGACCCGCATCTTCGGGCCCGTGGGCCGCGAGCTCAGGGAGAAGCGGTTCATGAAGATCGTGAGCCTGGCGCCGGAGGTGCTCTAGCATGCGCCGGCTGGTGTATCGCAAGCGCGAGCGCGCCAAGGGGAAGCCGGTGCGGCGGGCGCGGGCCCGGCTCCACATCACCAAGGGCGACCTGGTGGTGGTGATCTCGGGCGAGGAGAAGGGCAAGCGCGGCAAGGTGCTGCGCGCGCTGCCCGCCAAGGGCCGGGTGGTGGTGGAGGGCGTGAACATCGTCAAGCGCCACCGCCGGGCGCGGCAGCAGGGCGAGGAGAGCCAGATCGTGGAGTTCGCCGCGCCGATCGCCGCCTCCAAGGTGATGCTGATCGATCCCAAGGACGACCACCCGACCCGGGTGCGGCGCCGGGTGGACACGGACGGGACGGTCGAGCGCGTGTCGGTGCGCTCGGGCGAGCCGATCCCGCGGAACCGGTAAGGGACCATGGCGGAAGAGACGAAGCCGGAAGCGGCGGAGCCCAAGGCCGCGAAGCCTCCCAAGCCGCCGCGCGAGCAGAAGGGCGGCAAGAGCGGGGGCAAGGGCAGGGATGCGGAGGCGGCGGCCGAGCCCAAGGGCCCGCCGGTGGTGTACGAGCCGGCGCCGCCGGCCCGGCTCGCCATCACCTACGCGGAGCGGGCGCGGCCGGCGCTGGCGCGCCGGTTCGGCTTCACCAACCCGCACCAGATTCCGCGGGTCGTGAAGGTGGTGCTGAACGTCGGGCTCGGGGAGGCGCAGAAGGCGCCCAAGGCGCTCGAGGCGATCGTGGCCGAGATGGGCCAGATCACCGGGCAGAAGGCGATGGTGACCCGGGCCAAGAAGGCGATCTCGAACTTCTCGCTCCGGGCCGGGATGCCGATCGGCGCCAGCGTGACCCTGCGGGGGGCGCGGATGTGGGAGTTCCTGGACCGGTTCATCAACATGGCGGTGCCGCGCATCCGCGACTTCCGCGGGCTGCCGACCCGGAGCTTCGACGGCCGGGGGAACTACACCTTCGGCATCAAGGAGCAGATGATCTTCCCGGAGATCGACTTCGACAAGGTCGAGCGGATCCACGGGATGGACATCACGATCGTGACCAGCGCCGGCCGCGACGACGTGGCGATGGCGCTGCTGCGGGAGCTGGGCGTGCCGTTCCACGGCGAGCAGCCGGTGGACGTGAGCTGATTCGAGGCGGGGGAGCGATGGCCAAGAAGTGCTGGATCGAGAAGGTCAAGCGGGCGCCGAAGTTCAAGGTCCGCGCGTACCACCGCTGCCAGCGGTGCGGCCGCTCGCGCGCGACCCTGCGCAAGTTCGGCCTGTGCCGCATCTGCTTCCGGGACCTGGCCCTGCGCGGCGAGATCCCGGGCGTCCGGAAGAGCAGCTGGTGACCGCGGATCGGACCGTCCGGTTGAGGAGGAGTCGAGCGAACCTATGAGCATGACCGATCCCGTCGCAGACATGCTGACCCGGATCCGCAACGCGTGCCTGGCGCGGCACCGGCGGGTCGACGTCCCGGTGTCCAAGCTCAAGGTGGAGATCGCGCGGTTGCTGCGCGACAACCACTACATCCAGGAGTTCAGCGTCCTGGACGACGGCCGCCACGGCCTGCTGCGGCTGTACCTCAAGTACCACGACGGCGACGAGCCGGTGATCCGCGAGCTGAAGCGCGTGTCGGCGCCGGGCCTCAGGCGCTACGTCGGCGTGCGGCAGATCCCGCGGGTCCGCAACGGCCTCGGGATGGCGATCCTCTCGACCCCGCAGGGGCTGATGAGCGACCGCGACGCGCGGACGGCGCACGTGGGCGGCGAGCTGCTCGCCGTGGTCTGGTAGGAGGGCGCCGTGTCGCGCATCGGCAGGAAGCCGGTTCCGCTGCCCAAGGGCGTCACCGCCACGGTGGCCGGCGGCACCGTCTCGATCAAGGGCCCCAGGGGCGAGCTGACGCACCGGGTGCCGGGCGACCTCGCGGTGAAGCTCGAGGACGGCCAGGTGGTCGTGAGCCGGCCGTCCGACGACGCGTGGCACAAGTCGCTGCACGGGCTCACGCGGACCCTGGTGGCCAACATGGTCGAGGGCGTCACCAAGGGATACGAGAAGTCGCTGGAAATCGTGGGCGTGGGCTACCGCGCCGAGACGAAGCCGTACGGCGTGGCGCTGGTGGTGGGCTACTCCCACCCGGTGGAGTTCAAGGCGCCGGCCGGCATCAAGATCACGGCCGACCAGCCCACGGTGGTGAAGGTATCGGGGAGCGACAAGGAGCTGGTGGGGCGGGTCGCGGCGGAGATCCGCGCCGTGCGGCCGCCGGAGCCCTACAAGGGCAAGGGCATCCGCTACACCGGCGAGCACGTCCGGCGCAAGGCCGGCAAGACCGGGGCGGGGGCCACCAAGTAGCATGAGACCGGTACGCAAGCCCAAGTCGGCGAACCAGCACCGCCGCCGGCGGCACCTCAGGGTGCGGCGCAAGATCAGCGGGACGATGGAGCGGCCGCGGCTGGTGGTGTATCGCTCGCTGAAGCACATCTACGCCCACCTGGTGGACGACGACCGGGGCGTGGTGCTGCTCGGCGTCGCCGACAACTCGGAGAAGGTGGAGCCGGCGGCCAAGGGCAAGGTCGGGCGGGGCTACGCCGTCGGGATGGCCCTCGCCCAGCGGGCGAAGGAGCGCGGCATCACCAGGGTGGTGTTCGACCGGGCGGGCTACGCCTATCACGGGCGCGTCAAGGCAGTCGCCGAAGGCGCGCGCAAGGGCGGACTGGAGTTCTAGAGGATGGCCAGGGAGCCAGGGCAGCAGGGACAGCACGGGCCGCACGGGCCGCAGGGGCCGCAGGGCCAGCACCGCGATGCGCCGCGCCGCGACCGGCGCGACCGGGACCGCGACCGCGAGAGCGAGCTGATCGAGAACGTGATCAGCATCAACCGCGTCGCCAAGGTCGTGAAGGGCGGCCGGCGCTTCAGCTTCAATGCGCTGGTGGCCGTGGGGGACGGGGCGGGCCACGTGGGCGTCGCGACCGGGAAGGCGAACGAGGTCAGCGAGGCGGTGCGCAAGGCGGTCGAGGCCGCGCGCCGCGCGCTCGTGGGCGTGCCGCGCACCGGCGCGACCATTCCGCACGAGATCATCGGCAAGCACGGCGCGGGCCGGGTGCTGCTCAAGCCGGCGGCGTCCGGGACCGGCGTCATCGCCGGCGGGCCGGTGCGCGCCGTGCTCGAGTGCGCCGGCGTCCAGGACATCCTGACCAAGAGCCTGGGCAGCAACAACCCGCACAACATGGTGCGGGCCACGCTCGACGGCCTGAAGCACCTCACCACCGTGCAGCGGGTCGCCAAGGAGCGGGGCGTCGAGGTGTCGTCGCTGGGGTACCGGGCGCGCCAGGGGGAGCCGGGCCGTGCCAGCTAAGTCGAAGGCGCGGGCGGCCGGGGGCCGGCTGCGGGTCGAGCAGGTGCGGAGCGGCATCGGGCATCCGGCGGCGCACCGCCGGACCCTGCGCGCCATCGGCCTCAAGCACCACCAGGACGTCGTGGTGGTGGTGGACTCGCCGTCGCTCCGCGGCATGCTGAACCAGGTGCGGCACCTCATCGAGGTGACGCCGGTCGGGGAGGGCTGATGGCCGACAAGGTCGTCGAGAGGGTCGGTCTCGACACGCTGAAGCCGCCGAAGGGCTCGGTCCACCCGCCCAAGCGGCGCGGCCGCGGCCCCGGGTCCGGGCACGGCAAGACGTCCGGGCACGGGCACAAGGGCCAGAAGGCCCGCACCGGGGGGCACGTGCGCCCCGGGTTCGAGGGCGGGCAGATGCCCCTGATCCGGCGCGTCCCGAAGCGCGGGTTCACGAACCCGTTCAAACAGGCCGCGCAGCCCGTGAACCTCAAGGCGCTCGGCGCGTTCGCCGGCCGCGAGGTGACGGCGGCCGCGCTGGCCGAGGCGGGGATCGTGGCCGACGCGGACCGGCCCGTCAAGGTCCTGGGCGACGGCGAGGCGCCCCAGGGGCTGGTGATCAAGGGGCTCGCCGTCTCCGCCCCGGCGCGCACCAAGATCGAAGCCGCCGGCGGGAGAATCGAGGAGTAGCCGGTGACCGCGCCGCGGATCCCGAACCTGTTCAAGATCCCCGAGCTCAAGGAGAAGATCCTCTTCACGCTCCTGTGCCTGCTGCTGTACCGGGTGGGCTCCCACATCACCGTGCCGGGCGTGGACGTCAACGCGCTCACGCAGTTCTTCAAGAGCCAGGGCGGCGGTCTGCTGGGCATGTACGACATGTTCGTGGGCGGCGGGCTGTCGCGCGCGACCGTCTTCGCCCTCGGCATCATGCCGTACATCTCGGCCAGCATCTTCTGGCAGCTGATGGGCGCGGTCTTCCCGTACGTCGAGAAGCTCCAGCGGGAGGAGGAGGGGCGGAAGAAGATCACCCAGTGGACGCGCTACCTCACCGTCGGGCTCGCCGCCGGACAGGCGTGGGGCATCGCGATCTTCATCGAGGGCGTCGTCCAGGGCGCGGTGGCCGCGCCGGGCTGGGGCTTCCGGCTCACCACGGCCTTCGTGCTCACCGTGGGCGGCGTGTTCGTGATGTGGCTCGGCGAGCAGATCACGGAGCGCGGCCTCGGGAACGGGATGAGCCTGCTGATCTTCTTCTCGATCGTGCAGGGCGGCTGGCCGGCGATCGGCAAGACGGCGGAGTACCTGCGCACCGGCGCCGTGGACTGGCCGCGGCTCGTGGTGCTGGCCTTCATCATGCTGATCGTGGTGTGGGTGACCGTGGCCATCACGGTGGCGGCGCGCCGCATCCCGATCCAGATCCCGCGCAAGGTGATGGGCCGAGGACGGATCCGCGAGGGGCAGAAGTCGTTCATCCCGCTGCGGATCAACTCGGCCGGCGTGATGCCGATCGTGTTCGCGCAGTCCATCATCATCGTGCCGGGCACCCTGGCCCAGTTCTCCAACGTGCAGGCGCTGAAGGACCTGGCGGAGTACTTCCAGCCGGGCTCCTGGGTGTACTACGTGCTGTACACGGTGCTGATCGTGTTCTTCACCTACTTCTACACGGCGATCATCTTCAATCCGGTGGACCTGGCGGAGAACCTCAAGAAGCAGGGCGGGTTCATCCCCGGGGTGAAGCCCGGCTCGCGCACCGCCGAGTACATCGACCACGTGCTGTCGCGCGTCACGCTGCCCGGCGCGATCTTCCTCACGGCGATCGCGGTGATGCCGATCATCATCTTCGACAGGTTCAACGTCCCGTTCCGGTTCGGCGGCACGGCGCTGCTGATCGTGGTGGGCGTCGCGCTCGACACCGTCCAGCAGATGCAGCAGCACATGATCCTGCGGCAGTACGACGGGTTCATGAAGGAGGGAAGGGTCAGATTCCGCGGGCGGCAGAGATACATGTGACGGAAGGTGAGAGGTGAGAGGTGAGGAGTGAGAGGCTCCCGTGAGAGGTGAGAGGTGAGAGGCGGCGGTGGGCCTCTCACCTCTCGCGTCTCACCGGCCGTGACCCCTTGACCTTCTCACGCTCTGCCTCTCACTTCTCACCTGCCCGTCTCACCGCTCACCTTTCACCTCTCACGCTCTTCGGGCCTTCATGCACCTCATGATCCTCGGAGCCCCCGGCTCCGGCAAGGGGACGCAGGGCAAGCTGCTGGCCGAGCATCTCGGGATCCCCCAGATCTCGACCGGCGAGCTGCTGCGGGCGGCCGTGAAGCAGGGAACGCCCCTGGGCCGCCAGGCCAAGGGCTACATGGACCAGGGGCTGCTGGTGCCCGACGACGTGGTGCTCGGGCTGATCCGCCAGATCCTGGAGTCGAAGGAGGGGGCGCGCGGCGTGCTGATGGACGGCTTCCCGCGCACGGTGCCCCAGGCGGCGGCGGTGGACCGGATGCTGGCCGGCCGCGGGGACCGGGTGGACGTGGTCCTGCTGCTCGAGGTCGCCGAGGACGAGCTGGTGCGGCGGCTGCTGGGGCGCGCGGCCAAGGAGGGCCGCAGCGACGACAACCTCGAGTCCATCAAACAGCGCCTCAAGGTGTATCACGAGCAGACGGCGCCGCTGGTGGCGCACTACGACGGGCAGGGCGTCGTGAAACGGGTGCCCGGGACGGGCGGCGTGGACGAGATCCAGGTCAGGGTGCGGGAGGTCGTGGGGGCCGTGGCGTGATCACCATCAAGTCGTCGCGCGAGATCGAGCTGATGACGCGGGCCGGCCACGTCGTGGCCGACGTGCTCGCGCTGGTGCGCTCGCGGGCGGCCGCGGGCGTCTCGACCTGGGATCTGGATCAGCTCGCCGAGGAGTTCATCCGCTCCCACGACGGCGCGACGCCGTCGTTCAAGGGGCTGTACGGGTTCCCCGCCACGCTGTGCACCTCCCTCAACGCCGAGGTGGTGCACGGGATCCCGAGCCGCAAGCGCCTCCTCGCGGAGGGCGACATCCTCAGCGTGGACGTCGGCGCCTGCATCGGCGGCCTGCACGCCGACGGGGCGCTGACCGCGATGGTGGGCGAGGTGGCGCCCGAGACGCGGAAGCTGCTCGAGACGACGGAGCGTGCCCTCGCCGCCGGCATCGCGGCCGCGCGCGCCGGCGGGCACGTGGGCGACATCGGGAGCGCGGTGCAGCGGGTGGCGGAGGCCGAGCGCTACGGCGTGGTGCGGGAGCTGGTGGGCCACGGGATCGGCAGCCAGTTCCACGAGGAGCCGCAGATTCCGAACTACGGGATGCCGCACCGCGGCCCGCGGCTGCTGGCCGGGATGACGCTGGCGATCGAGCCGATGGTCAACCTGGGCCGGCCCGAGGTGCGCACCCTCCCCGACAAGTGGACGGTGGTCACCGTGGACGGTTCGCTCTCGGCCCACTTCGAGCACACGGTGCACGTCACCGAGAACGGGCCGCAGATCCTGACGCTCCCCTCGGCGGTGCCGGTCGGGTAGACGCGCAGGACTTCGGAGTCCTCGCCCGTCAGCCGCCGATCGCCGCCTCCACGAACCCCGTCGCGCGGGCGACGTCGCCCTCAGCCTCGGCGATCAGTCGCCGGGCCTCCTCCACCAGCGGGGCCGCCTCCGCGGGATTCGGCATCCCGGCCACGTTGATCCGCACGTTGTAGGCGGCGCCGCGTGCGGCCGCACCCGCCAGCAGCGCCCCCACGCCCGCGTCGCTCACCGCGTTCCGGTTGCCGGCCTCCGCCGCCCGCGCCGCCAGTTCAGCCACGTCACGGGCCGCGCGCAAGGTCTCCAGCGGCACCCGGGCCGCCCCGATCAGCGCCCTCTGAATCGCATCCTTGCGCGGCGCCTCGGGCTCCCTGGCCAGCGCATAGGCCGCGCTCACCGCGTTGAACGCCGCCGCGTCCTCGTCCCCCAGGCGCATCAGCCGCACCCTGAGCGCCTCCGCGCGCTCGAGCAGCTGTCGGAACTCGCCGTCCACGGCCGCGTACTTCTTGCGCCCCACGGTCAGCCGCCCCACCATCGCCGCCAGCGCGGCCGCCATCGCGCCGGCCACCGCCGACACCGTGCCGCCGCCCGGCGCGGGGCTCGACGACGCCACCGCGTCCATCCAGTCACCGAGCGTCGGGCCCGCGGTCGAGCGCACCTTGGCCTCCAGCACGTGCGCGGCCACCGGCTCCCGCAGCCGCAGGTGCCGCTCCGTCGCGCCGTGCAGGCAGCGCTCCGGCACCATCCCCACGATCTCGCTCCATGCCGCCTCGGTGCCCAGATCGCGCGCGGCCGCCGCCACGGCCTCGAACGCCACGTGCGGCGGCGTCACGTCGATGTCCACCAGGTTCATCGAGACCTGCGCCTCGCCGCCCACCAGCAGCCCGAGCGCCTTCACCGCCGGCAGGCCGCCGGTGGCGGTGCGGACCTTCTTCGCGATCGCCTTGGCGACCGCCGGGTCGGCGGTCCCGAGGTACACGTTGTAGGCCACCAGGAACGGGCGCGCGCCCACCGCCACCGCGCCCGCCGACTCGTGGATCCTCGCCGGCCCGAAGTCCGGCGCGTGCGCCGGATCGGTGCCGATCAGCTCGCGCAGGCCCTCGAACTCGCCCTTCCGCACGTCGGCGAGGTTCGCCCGCTCGGGCCGCGTCGCCGCCCGCTCGTACAGGTAGACCGGGATCGCCAGCTCGGCGCCCACGCGCTCGCCGAGCCGCCTGGCCAGGGCCACGCAGTCGTCCATCGTCGCGCCCTCGAGCGGGATGAACGGCACGACGTCCGCGGCCCCCATCCGGGGATGCTCGCCCCGGTGCGTCCGCAGGTCGATCCGCTCGGAGGCGAGCTTCACGCCCCGGAAGGCGGCCTCCACCGCCGCATCGGGTGGCGCCACGAACGTGAAGACGGACCGGTTGTGGCTGGGGTCGGCCTGGGCGTCGAGCAGCCGCACGCCGGGGACGGAGGTGAGGGCGGAGCGGAGGGCGTCGAGCAGCTCGGCGTTCCGGCCTTCACTGAAATTGGGGACGCATTCGACGAGGGGCATGGCAGGTCAGAGTGAGAGGTGAGGGGTGAGAAGTGAGAGGTTCAAGTGAGCGGTGAGAGGTCAGGTGAGAGGTGAGACGGAGTCCGTCTCGTTCAGCAGCTTGAGGAGCCACCCGTGAATCGCCGGATTCCCGGCCACGATGGGGCCCTGGCGGACGACGTCGGTCTCGCCGGCGAGGCCCGTCACCAGTCCTCCCGCCTCGCGCACGATCAGCGTGCCGGCGGCCACGTCCCACGGCGCGAGCGACAGCTCCCAGAAGCCGTCGAACCGGCCGGCCGCGACGTCGCACAGGTCGAGCGCCGCCGAGCCGGGACGCCGGACGCCGCCGGCGCTCCCGACGACGGCCGCGAACTGCTCCCGGTAGCGCGGCCACTCGTCCATGAACCGGTACGGGAATCCGGTACCGATCAGCGCGAGCCTCGGCTGGGCCACGGCGGACACGTGGAGGCGCGCCTCGTCCTGCCACGCGCCGCCGCCCTCGAGCGCGTGATAGCGGATGCCCGTCGACACGTGGTGCACGACGGCCGCCACGTGCCGCCGGTCCACCAGCGCGCCGATGGACACGGCGTACCAGGGGAAGCGGTGGAGGAAGTTCGTCGTGCCGTCGAGCGGGTCCACGACCCACGTGAGTCCGGAAGGCAGGCTCGCCGCGCTCGCACCTGCCGCGACCGGCGTCAGCTCCTCGCCGACGATCGCGCCGCCGGGGAACGCGCGCGTCAGGGTCTCGGCGATCAGCCGCTCCGCCTCCCGGTCCACCTCGGTGACGAAGTCCGCACGCCCCTTCTCGGACCACTCCTCGGGCGCGAGCCGGCCCTCCTCGCGGCGCAGGAACGCCGCGGCCCGATCGGCCGCAAGTTGCGCCGCCGCCAGCAGTTGGCGCGCCTCGAGTTTCACTTGCCACACCTCCCGCGGTTCCTTAGCTTGCCCTGATGCACCGGGTCTTCAGCGGCATCCAGCCCTCGGGCGAGCTGCACGTCGGCAACTACCTCGGGGCGGTGAGGAACTGGGTCGCCCTGCAGTCGGATCACGAATGCATCTTCAGCATCGTGGACCTCCACGCGATCACCCAGCCGTACGAGCCCAGGGAGCTGGCCGGCCGGACGCTGGAGATGGCGGTGGGCCTGCTCGCGGCCGGCATCGATCCGGAGCGCGCCACGCTGTTCGTCCAGTCGCACGTGCCCCAGCACACCGAGCTGGCATGGGCCCTGGGCGCCGTCACCCCGCTCGGCGAGCTGGAGCGGATGACCCAGTTCAAGGACAAGTCCGCCCGCGAGGAGACCGTCCCCGCCGGCCTGCTCAACTACCCCGTGCTGCAGGCCGCCGACATCCTGCTCTACCTGGCCGACCGGGTGCCGGTCGGCGAGGACCAGCTCCAGCACCTGGAGCTGGCCCGGGAAATCGCCCGGCGCTGGAACGCGCGCTACGGCACGGAGTTCTTTCCCGAGCCCCAGCCGCTGCTGTCGAAGGCCCGCCGCATCGTCGGCCTCGACGGCAAGGCGAAGATGTCCAAGAGCCTCGGCAACACCATCGGCGTCCTGGACACGCCGGAAGTGATCTGGGAGAAGCTCCGGCCCGCGATGACCGATCCCGCGCGCAAGACCAGGCGCGACCCCGGCACGCCGGAGATCTGCAACATCTATTCCCTGCATCAGCACCTCTCCACGCCGGCCCAGATCGAGCACGTCGCGACGCAGTGCCGGACGGCGGGATGGGGATGCCTCGACTGCAAGCGCGTGCTGGCGGACAATATGATAGCGGCCCTCGCCCCCGTCCGGGAGCGTGCCCTGGAGCTGAAGGCGCGGCCCGAGCGCGTGCGCGACATCCTCGCCGCGGGGGCCGGGCACTGCCGGACGCTGGCCGAGAAGACGCTGCGCCGGGTGCGCGACCTGATGGGGTTCGCGCCGTCGGCGTGACGACGCCCCGCCGCCTGGTGCTGGACCTCGCGTCGCAGCGGCCGCTGTGGCGGCCCCCCGAGACGTTCCTGCGTGCGCTGGCCGCCGCCGCGGGCGACGCCTGGCGGGTGGAATCGGTGGCGGCCGCGAACGACAGCGACGGGGACGGGGCGGGCGGCTCGCCGGAGGCCGTGGCTGTTGCCGCCGGGGCGGAGATATACATTGGGTGGGGCATCCCCGAGGCGGTGCTCGAGGCCGGGCGCGGGACCCTGCGCTGGGTGCACAGCGCGGCCGCGGGGGTGAGCGGGAGCCTCGGCGCGGCGCTGCGGCAGTCGGGCGTGGTGTTCACCAACTCGGCCGGCGTGCACGCGGAGCCGATCGCGGAGTGGGTGCTGGCCGCGGTGCTGCACTTCTTCCGCGCGATGGACCTCGCCGCGGCCGCGCAGCGCGAGCGCCGCTGGGCGAAGGCGGAGCTGACCGGGCTGCCGAGTCCGTTCCGGGAGCTGGCGGGCAGCCGCGTGGCGGTGTACGGCCTGGGGGGCATCGGGCGCGCCGTGGCGGCGCGGCTGGCGGCGCTCGGCGCCGCGGTGCGCGGCGTGCGGCGCCGGCCGGCGCTGGGCGGGCCGGCGGGCATCCCGGTCGTGGGACCGGGCCAGGCGACGTGGGCGCTCGAGGGCGCGGCGGCGCTGGTGGTGGCGGCGCCGCTCACGGGCCATACGCGCGCGGCGATCGGCGCGGCGGAGCTGGCGCTGCTCGCCGACGGCGCGGTGGTGGTGAACGTGTCGCGCGGAGCCGTGGTGGACGAGGCGGCCCTGCTGGCGGCGCTCGGGTCCGGCAAGCTGCGCGGCGCCGCGCTGGACGTGTTCGAGCGCGAGCCGCTGCCGCCGGAGCACCCGTTCTGGGGCCATCCGCGCGTGCTGGTGCATCCGCACGTCGCGGCGGCGACGGCGGGCTTCTGGGCCCGCGAGCAGGCGCTGGTGCTCGAGAACTGGACGCGGTACCGGGAGGGGCGGGAGCTGTTGAACGTGGTGGACACGGGCGCGGGGTACTGAATGGAGAAGATCATCAAGGCCGCGGTCGATCGCGGGGCGTCGGACCTGCACATCAAGGCGGGCGACGTGTTCCGCGCGCGGATCGACGGGAAGCTCGTCCCCCTCACCAAGCAGCGCCTGACGCCGGAGCAGACGAAGGCCATCGCGCTCCAGTTCATCCCCAACGTCGAGGACCAGGCCCGGATCGACCGGATCCAGGACTACGACTGCTCGTGGGGCGCGCCGGGCATCGGCCGGTTCCGGGTGAACATCCTGCGGCAGCGGTCGTCGTTCATGATCGTGATGCGGGTGATCCCGTTCGAGGTGCCGACCTTCGAGTCGCTCCACCTCCCGCCGGTGCTCGCCACCGTCGCCGCCGCCGAGCGCGGGATGATCCTGGTGACCGGCGTGACGGGCTCCGGGAAGAGCTCCACGATGGCCGCGATGATCGACTGCATCAACCGCACCCAGCAGAAGCACGTGGTCACCCTGGAGAACCCGATCGAGTTCCTGCACCGGGACATCAACTGCAGCCTGACCCAGCGCGAGGTCGGGACCGACACCGAGAGCTTCCGCACCGGGCTCCGGGCGGCGCTGCGCCAGGACCCGGACGTCATCCTGATCGGCGAAATGCGCGACCCCGAGACGGTCGACACGGCGATGAAGGCGGCGGAGACCGGCCACCTGCTGGTGTCCACGCTCCACACGCCCGACGCGACCACCACCGTCGCGCGCGTGGTGGGGATGTTCCCGCCGGAGGAGCAGGATATCGTGCGCGTCCGGCTCGCCGACACCCTGCACGCCGTGGTCTCGCAGCGGCTGCTGCGGCGCAAGGACGGCCACGGGCGGGCGGCCGCCGTCGAGGTGATGCTGGTCACGGCGACGATCAAGGACCTCATCCTGGACAAGAACCGCACCGGCGAGATCCGGGAGTTCATCGCCGAGGGCCGCGAGCAGTACGGGATGCAGACCTTCGACCAGCACCTGATGGAGCTGGTGCAGGAGGACGTGGTGGACTACGACGTCGCGCTGGCGCACGCGACGAACCCGTCCGACTTCGAGCTGCAGATGAAGACCTTCCGCCGCCGCTCCCGGCTCTCGACCAAGGCGCGGGTCCCGGCCGACCGGGGCTCGGGCGCCAAGGCCGCGCCGGAGCGGCCGGAGGGCTTCACCGACGACCTGTCGAGCATGCTGCCCTCGTGAAGGCCGAAGCGCTGCACGGAGTCCTCGCACCGGTCACCACGCCGTTCGACCGCGAGACGGGCGACGTGGCGCCGGTCGCGCTGCGCTCGGCGGCGCGCGAGCTGCTGGCCCGCGGGCTGCACGGGATCGTGGTGAGCGGGAGCACCGGCGAGGGGCCGCTGCTCGACGACGACGAATCGGCGCGCCTGGTCGAGTGGCTGCGGGACGTGGTGCCCGACGACCGCTGGCTGGTGGCCGGCACCGGCGCGGAATCCACCCGCGCCACGATCCGCGCCACCGAGCGCGCCGCGGCGGCCGGCGCCGACGCGGCGCTGGTGCGGCCGCCGGCCTATTTCGGGCCGGCGCTCTCGCCGGCGGCGCTGGTGGGCCACTTCGTGCGGGTGGCCGACGCCAGCCCCATCCCGATCCTGGTCTACAACATCCCCAAGCACACCCACGTGATGCTGCAGGACGGCGTGCTGCGCTCGCTGGCCGAGCACGAGCGCATCGCCGGCTTCAAGGATTCCTCGGGCGACCTCAAGCTGCTGGCCGCCTATCGGGCGGCGGCGCCGCGGCTGCGGGCCCTGGTCGGCTCTGGCTCGCTGTTCTACCCGGCGCTGGAGCTGGGGGCCGACGGCGGCATCCTGGCCGTCGCCTGCTTCGCCGCCGAGCAATGCGCGCGGCTGTATCGCGCCTTCCGCGCCGACGACCGCCGGTCGGCCGGCGCGGAGCAGGAGCGGCTGGTGCCGCTGGCGCGCGAGATCGTCGGGGAGCTGGGCGTGCCGGGCGTGAAGGCGGCGATGGACCTGGTGGGCCTGGAGGGCGGCCCGGTGCGGCCGCCGCTGCTGCCGCTGGACGCCCGCCAGCGCTCGCGCGTGGCGGACCTCCTGGCCACGGCCGGCCTCAAGGCCGCGGCCTAGGTCACCCGACACCCTTACCCCCGACACCCTTCTGCTGATGTTCTCCCCCGACATCCGCTGCATCGTGGTGGTCGGCGCCCAGTGGGGCGACGAGGGGAAGGGCAAGGTCGTGGACGCCCTCGCCGAGCGCGCCCAGCTCGTGGTGCGCTACCAGGGCGGCGCGAACGCGGGCCATACGGTGGACGCGCCGGGCGGCGAGTTCGTGCTGCACCAGATCCCGGCCGGCATCCTGCATCCGGGCACGGGCTGCGTCATCGGCAACGGCGTGGTGCTCGACGCCGAGACGCTGTTCCACGAGATCGACGCCCTCGTCGGGCGCGGCGTCACCGTCCAGGGCCGGTTGACGGTCAGCGATCGCGCGCACCTGGTGCTGGCGTACCACAAGCTGCTCGACGCCGAGAGCGCGCGCAGCAAGAAGATCGGCACCACCGCCCGGGGCATCGGTCCCGCGTACGAGGACAAGTACGGGCGGCGCGGCGTGCGGGTCGGCGACCTCCGACACCCCGAGATCGTCGCCAAGCTGGTTCGTGCCGGCTGCGAGCGCGCCAACGCGATGCTGGCCCAGTCGGGCTCGCGCAAGCGGTGCGAGCCCGGGGAGGTGGAGGGCCTGCTATTGGAGCTGGCGCCGCGCCTGCTGCCGTTCGTGGGCGACGCGGGCAAGCTGGTCGCGGACACCCTCGCTGCCGGCGGCCGCGTGCTGCTGGAGGGCGCGCAGGGCGCGCTGCTCGACGTGGACCACGGCACCTACCCGTTCGTCACCTCGTCCCACACCACGGCGGGCGGGGCGGCCGTGGGGGTGGGCATCGGGCCGACGGCGATCGACGCGGTGCTGGGCATCGTGAAGGCCTACACCACCCGCGTGGGCAACGGCCCGCTTCCGACCGAGGCGGCGCCGGCGGAAGGGGAGCGGCTCCGCTCGCTGGGCGACGAGTTCGGTGCCACGACGGGGCGGCCCCGGCGGTGCGGCTGGTTCGACGCGGTCGTGGTGCGCTACGCGGCGCGCGTCAACGGGCTCTCGGGACTCGCGGTCACCAAGCTGGACGTGCTGGACAGCTTCGAGACGGTGCCGGTGTGCACGCACTACCGGCTGGGCAGCGAGCGGCTCGACGAGCTGCCGGACAACGTCGCGACCCTCGATGGCGTGGAGCCGGCGTACGAGCTGATGCCGGGCTGGCGGCGGACGACCGGCGAGGCGCGGCGGCTCGCGGACCTGCCGGATGCGGCGCGGCGCTACCTGGACCGGCTCGAGGAGCTGGCGGGCACGCCGGTGAAGTACGTGGGCGTGGGAACCAGGCGGGAGCAGCTCATCGCCGTCGAATGATGGGCCGTGACCGTCCCGACGGCCCCGACGTCGGAACCCGCGTCGTCCTGCTTCAGACCCCCAGCTTGCCCCGCAACGCCGCGAGGCGTCCCGGCGGTCCCGCCGGATGCCCGTAGTCGTAGTAGTAGTAGCGGTCGCGCGCCTTCTCGACGCCGTTGAGGACGGTGCCGGCCACCCGGGCCTGCACCCGGCGGAACAGCTCGACGGTGCGCTGCGCGGCCACCTCCTCCGTCTCGCCGGCCCGCAGCACGATGATCACCGCGTCGGCGCCCGCGCCGAGCACGGTGGCGTCGGTGACGGCCAGCGCCGGCGGCGTGTCGAAGATCACGTAGTCGTACTGCGTCCGCAGCTCGGCAAGGAGCCGGTGCATCGCCTCCGAGCCCAGCAGCTCGGACGGATTGGGCGGCAGCGCGCCTCCCGGGAGCACGTCGAGGCCCCCGATGACGTTGGGCCGCACCGCCTCGCGCAGCGTGGCGGTGCCCACCAAGATGTCGGTGAGCCCGGGCTCCTGCACCAGGTTGAAGGCGCGGTGCACCAGCGGCCGCCGCAGGTCCGCGTCCGCGAGCAGCGTGTGCGCGCCCTGCTGGGCCAGCGTGATCGCCAGGTTGGCGGCGGTGGTGCTCTTGCCCTCGCCCGGGCCAGGGCTGGTGACGCAGATGACCTGCAGGCCGCGCTGCTCGGCGCGGACGAACGTGACGTTGGTCCGCAACGCCCGGTACGCCTCGCTGGTCGGATCGTCCGGCGCCGCCCGCGTGATCAGCGGGATCGCGCCGTGCCGGCGGCCGTTGCGCCGGTCGTGCCCGCCGCGCGGATCGACCGGGATCAGGCCCAGCACCGGCACCTCGAGCGCCCGCTCGATGTCGGCCGACGACTTGATCGTCTGGTCGAGGTACTCGAGGAAGAACGCGCTCACCACGCCGAGGAACAGGCCGATCAGCAGGCCGATCGTCACCTTCTGGCGCGTGCCGATCCCGATCCGCGACGCGACGGTCGCCGTCTCGACGATGTCCACGTACGGCGAGATGGTGGCCGACGAGATCTGCGCCGCCTGCAGCTGGGTCAGCAGGTAGCGGTAGGTGTCGTTGTACAGGGACGCGTCCAGCTCCAGCTGCCCGATCCGCGTCTCCTTGCCCGGGTAGGCGGCCAGCTGGCCCCGCAGGTCCGCGATGCGCGCGTCCACGGCGGCGACGTCGGCCTGGAGGCTCTGCTCGGTCGCCTGCGCCGCCTGCCGCAGCGCGCGGCCCGCCTGCTGGATCCGCTGGTCCAGCGCCTGCACCGAGGGGTTGTCCTCCCGCAGGCCCAGCGTCCCGGCCGTGAGGCTGCGCCGGTCGTCGTAGAGCTTGAGCAGGTTCTGCATCTGGAAGGCGATGGCCGTGTTCTTGTCGATGTCCGGCATCGCCGCCAGCCGGTTCAGCACGTCCAGCGTCACGTTCCCGTCGGACGTCGGCCCCAGGATCCCCTGCAGCAGCGCCAGGTCCTCCCGCCGCTCCTGCTTCTCGCGCTCGAACAGCTGCAGCGAGTTCAGCAGGGCCTGCTCCTCGGCGCTCAGGTCGGTCGCGTGCTGGGTCTCCTTGTACTGCTGGAGCGCCGCCAGCGCCTGCCGGTACTGGCCTCCGGCCTCGTCGAGCGAGCTCTTGAGGAAGTCCTCGCGCTGGGCCGCCGTCTGGCGCAGCCGCGCCACGCCGTTCCAGCGCAGGATCTCCAGCGCCTGGTTGAGGACGTCCGGAGCGAGCGACGGGTCCTCGCCCTCGTACCAGGCACCCACCACCGTCGTGCCCGACTGGACGTCGAAGCCCATCCCCCCGCGCACTTCGCCCGAGGCCGTCACCGGCGCGACGATCGCGAACCGGATGGTGCGCGTCACGTCGGCGGGCCGGACCACGAAGCGGAACCCGTGCACCGTGTCGACCACCGGCACCGCGTAGCTCCCGGCGTCGAGGACCCTGCCACGGGCGTCCTGCACCTCATAGCCGGCCGGTCCCTTGAGGACGAGCGCGAAGGTGTCGTTGGGCGCGGCGAGCGCGACCCGCACGTTGTCGAGGACGTTGGCGCGTCCGATTCGCCCGTCCAGCAGCCGGAGCTGGAGGCCCAGCGAGTCCGCCACCGCGAGCGCGAGGTTCTGGGTCTTCAGGAACAGCGCCTCCGACAGCACCGGGTCGGTCTTGATGTCGAGCTCGTTGACCTGCGGCTCCTCGAGCCGCGTGGCCCCGTACTTCTTGGAGCCGACCTGGAACGAGGCGTCCGAACGGTAGCGCGGCACGGCGCGACGCGCGGAGGTGTAGGCCGCGACCACCGCAACCACGGTGACCACACCGACGATCTTCCAGTGCATCGCCAGGACGCGCACGATGTCCCGCAGGTGGACCTGGCGCTCGGGGCTGAGGCCGTGGGTCCGGCCGCTCGGTGACGGGCTCAGAAAGGCCTCCGCTGTTCAGACCGCAAGCGTTCGTACAGGCTGCTCCTCGACTGGAGCACGGAATCGCGCAACGTGGCGTAGGGACGCGCGCCGTAGGGCCGGCCGAACGGAGAGGCCTGGTACGGCGAGTAGAGCGGGTTCGGGTTCAGGTCGAACAGCGGAATGGCCTGCGGGCTGCGGGCGAGCGGTGAGGCCTGCGCGCCCTGGAGGTCGGCGGTGGGTGCGCGGGCGCCGTTGGAGCAGTACGGAGCGCCGAGGCACGGCTCGCACTGGCAATTGAGGATCTGGTTCATCGTGCAGGCCCGGCACCGGCCGCCCGACTTCTTGGTGCACGGCGGGCAGGACGCGGCGGCGGCCGTGCGCGCGGCCAGGGCGATGGTGAGGACGGTCGGCACGCTCCAGCGCGCGAGCGCGCCGAGCATCTCGCGCCGGCTGACTTCGCCGCCGGCCGTCGGAATTGGGCCGGGGCTCACCGCGCGGCCTCCCGCTCCAGGGCCGCGGCCACCGCGGCGGGGTCGCCGCCGACGGCGCGGTAGGCGGCCACGTCGGCCAGACAATCGAGTAGACGCACCGTCAGGTCCTCCTGCCGCGGCGCATCGCCCGCGGCCTCGCCCAGCACTCTCTGCGTAACGTACACTGCGGCCTCGCCCTCGCTCGTCCGCACTACCCCCGGGGAGCCCGCCCGGTCGCGCGGATCGAGCAGGAGGACGGCCCACGGCCGCCCGGCGTCCGCCTGCCAGCTACGGCGAAATGCCGCAGGGCTGACATAATAGGAACCGGCGGCAAGAACCGTTCCGACCACCGCTGCCGCGCAGCGGCCCGCGATCAAGGGCATCTGCCGCAACGAGTTCGCATCGAGCTTCACCGACCGGCCGACCGCGGAGAACGCTCCGTCGGCTGGTGCAAACCGCACCACGTCGTCACCGAGCATCCGATGCCCGCGGAGCATCAGGTGAGCGACGAGCGTGGACTTGCCGGACCCCGAGTCGCCCACGATCAGGACGAGGCGGCCCCCGATGTCCACGCCGCCCGCGTGCAGGAACACGACGTCCGGGGTCGGCTGGTTGAGGAGGTCCTCCGTCGCGCGCCACTCGAGAAAGGCCCAGGCGTCGCCGAGGGCGGCCGGCCCGAACTCCGCCCGCGCCGGACTCGTGGCCACCCAGCCCTCGGCCGCGCCGCGGGGCGCGCGTCGCAGCGCGTAGCGGAGGGTCGGCTCGAGCGTGGTCGCCGGCTCCGCGTGGTACAGGGCGGCCAGCGCCCGCGCGGCGATGGGGTCGTCGCTCGCGAACTCCAGGACCTGGGGCGCGACGGCGATCCGCCGCTCGCGCACTAGCGCAGCAGGCCCTCGTCGGCGAACCGGCGGAGCACGTCGTCGATGTCGTCCTTGATGCGGGTGATGTCGAGGCCGGGCACGTCCCTGACGATCGCGTCGGCGATTGCCGATCGCTCGAAGGTCCCGTCACAGTAGGTCCAGATGACGGCGGCGGTGAGGTTGAGGACGTGGGCTTTCGCCCGCGCCGCATCGTAGAGCACCCACTCGGAGCCGACCCGCCTGAGCAATAGGTCGGGCCGCGCCACCGGGCGCGAAAGGACGCCAGCTTCGGTCATGAAACGCCAAGATAGGAAACTGTGGCGGATTGCACAACCCTCTCGCGGACTTCCGGTTACGCCACTTCCGGCCGGGAGGGCGCCGGGTGCGCGCGCCGGGGGGGCCCCGGGCCACGCGCGGGCGAGACGCTGCTTGCTCGCACCGTCGGACCGGGGGTAATTTCCTCCGCCTCCTCCAACCTCCACCTCGGGTTCAGCAGGGCTCATGGCGGACAGCGATCGCATGGAGAAGCTGGTGTCGCTGGCGAAGCGGCGCGGCTTCGTCTTCCAGTCGTCGGAGATCTACGGCGGCCTCGGCTCGGTGTGGGACTACGGTCCCCTGGGCGTCGAGCTGAAGCGCAACATCAAGGACCGCTGGTGGCGCGCGATGGTCCACGCCCGGGACGACATCGAGGGCCTGGACGCCGGCATCCTGATGTCGCCGCGGGTGTGGGAGGCCTCGGGCCACGTGGCGGGGTTCACCGACCCGCTGGTGGACTGCAAGCACTGCAAGCAACGCTTCCGCGGCGACGACCCGCGCATCAAGGGCACGCCGGGGCAGCCCGACGCGCAGTGCCCCGCCTGCGGCACCCGGGGCTCGCTCACCGCGCCGCGGATGTTCAACCTGATGTTCAAGACGTTCATGGGGCCGGTGGAGGAGGACGCGGCGGTGGTGTACCTGCGGCCGGAGACCGCGCAGGGCATCTACGTCAACTACCTCAACGTGCTCCAGGGCTCGCGGCAGAAGATCCCGTTCGGCATCGCGCAGATCGGGAAGGCGTTCCGCAACGAGATCACGCCCGGGAACTTCATCTTCCGGACCCGCGAGTTCGAGCAGATGGAGATGCAGTTCTTCGTGCGGCCGGGCGAGGACGAGAAGTGGTTCGAGTACTGGCGCGAGCAGCGCATGGCCTGGCAGGCGGCGCTGGTGCGCGACGCCGCGAAGCTGCGTTGGCACCAGCACGGGCCCGGCGAGCTGGCGCACTACGCCAAGGCGGCCTACGACATCGAGTTCGAGTTCCCGTTCGGCTGGCAGGAGTTCGAGGGGATCCACAACCGCACCGACTTCGATCTGTCGCGCCACCAGCAGGCGTCCGGCAAGAAGCTCGAGTACTTCGACCAGGAGCGGAACGAGCGCTACCTGCCGTACGTGATCGAGACCTCGCTCGGCGCCGACCGCCTGGCCCTGGTCGTGCTGTGCGACGCCTACGACGAGGACACGGTCGAGGGCGAGGCGCGGGTGGTGCTCCGCTTCCGGCCCGAGATCGCGCCGATCAAGGCGGCCGTGCTGCCGCTGGTCAAGAAGGACGGGATGCCCGAGATCGCCCGCCGCATCTACGACGAGCTGCGGGGCCGCTTCACGATGTTCTACGACGACGGCGGCTCGATCGGGCGCCGCTACCGCCGGCAGGACGAGGCGGGGACGCCGTTCGCCGTGACGGTGGACGGCCAGACGACCCAGGACGGCACGGTGACCGTCCGGCATCGCGACACGCTGGTGCAGGACCGCATCGCGGCGGCGAGCCTCGCCACCTGGCTGGCGGAGCGGCTGGCCCCGTGATGGTCGAGGAGCTGCGGCGCCGCGGCGAAGCGATGTGCGGCGAGCTGGGCCAGGAGAGCTACCGCACGGGCGCGGGCCTCGCGGCCGAGTCGCATTTCGCGGAGATCTTCGGCCGCTACCCCGACCTGGCCGACGACGCGGCCGTCGCCGCGGCGCGCGGCCACCGCGAGCTGCTCGAATGGGTGGTGGACAACCGGGTGGGCCGGGCGGTCGCGGCGCTCGACGATCGCCTGCACGCCTGGGAGGCGCAGGCCGTGCTGCCCCTGGAGGACGGCGAGACGCTGCCCTACCAGCGGGCCGCGATCGAGATCGCGAACGAGCCGGACCGGGCACGCCGGCTGGCGATCGACGCCGTGCGGCGCTCGCTCCTCGCGGCGCCGTCCGCCATCCGCCGCGAGCGGCTGGAGACCGAGCGCGACCTGCTGGCTGGGCTCGGGCTGGGCGACGTCGTGGCGGCGCGCTCCCGCCTCTCGGGCGTGGACCTGCCGGCCCTGGGCGAGGCGTGCGCCGGCTTCCTCGCCGGGACCGAGAATGTCTACCGCGACACCCTGCGCGAGCTGCTGCAGCGCGAGCTGCGCCTGGAACCCGGCGACGCCGACCGGGCCGACGCCGCGTACCTGTTCCGCGGCGCGGGGTTCGACGAGTTCTTCCCCGGCGGCGAGCTGGTCTCGACGGCGCGCCGGCAGCTGGCGGAGATGGGGCTGGACGCGGAGGCCGGCGGGCGGATCCGCTACGACGCGGACGACCGCGAGCGCAAGCGCTCGCGCGCGTTCTGCTCGCCGGTCAAGGTGCCGGACGAGGTGTACCTCGTCATCCGGCCGTTCGGCGGGCAGACCGACTACCGGGCGTTCTGGCACGAGCTGGGCCACGCCCAGCACTTCGCGAACATCGCGCGCGCTCTGCCGTTCGAGCACCGCTGGCTCGGCGACAACTCGGTCACCGAGGCGTTCGCGATGCTGTTCGAGCACATGGTCGTGGCGCCGGGGTGGCTCGCGCGCTTCACCCCGCTCGCGGGGGAGCGGCGGCGCGCCTTCGAGCGCTCCCAGGCCTTCGCGCTGCTGGCGATCCTCCGGCGCTACGCCGCGAAGCTCCGCTACGAGCTGGCGCTGCACCGGGCCCCGGGCCTGGGGGCGGGCGTCCAGGCGTACGCGCCGCTCCTGAGCGAGGCGACCGGATTCCGGTACGCGGACGAGGACGCGCTGCTGGACCTCGACGACGGCTTCTACGCGGCTCGCTACCTGCGGGCCTGGCAGCTGGAGGCGCTGCTGGCGGCCTCGCTGCGGGAGCGGTTCGACGAGGACTGGTTCCGGAACCCGCGCTGCGGCGCCTGGCTGCTCGAGCTGTTCTCGCGGGGCCAGCGCGACGACGCCGTCGCCCTGGCCACGGGCGTGCTCCGCCGCCGGCTCGACTTCGGTCCGCTGATCGAGCGCGCCGAGGCGGCGCTGGCGTAGCGGCGGCGTTCTCCGGCGGCATGCGGCGGCGCGACTTCGAGGCGATGGTCCGCGGGATGATCCGCGAACTGCCGCCCGAGTTCCGCGAGGGGATCGTCGAGGTCGAGGTCACGCCCAAGCGGGTGCCGCACCCGGTGCGGGCCGGCATCTACACCATGGGCGAGTGCGTCCCCCACGTCTTCGGCGCGCCCGGCGACGAGGGCGCCCAGCTCCGCTCCACCGTCTACCTCCACCACGGCTCGTTCGCGGCACTGGCGGCCGGCGACGCGAGCTTCGACTGGCGGCACGAGGCCTGGGAGACGCTCACCCACGAGGTGCGCCACCACCTGGAGTGGCGGGCCAACGAAGCCGCGCTCGAGGCGTTCGACGACGCGGTGGAGGCCAACTACGCCCGGCAGGAAGGCGAGCCGTTCGACCCGCTGTTCTTCCGGGACGGCGAGCGGGTCGCGCCGGGCGTGACCAAGGTCGAGGACGACGTGTTCGTGGACCGGCCGCTCGGCCGTCGCGCCTGGCGGCGCGCCGCGGGCACCTCGCTCGAGTTCGGCTGGCACGGGCGCACGTACCGTGTCGCCCTGCCCGAGCGCGTCCCCGACGTGCTGTTCGTCACCGTGGACGGGGTCGAGCCGGAGCCGGCGGGGGAGCTGGTGGTCGTGGTGCGCCGGCGGCCCGGATGGCGGGACCTGTTCCGGAGGCCGGAGGTGCGGCGGGTCGAGTTGCAGGGAACTGTCGGCGGGTAGTGGGTGGTGGTCGTCGTCCCCACCACCCACGACCGGCAACCCGCCAACCATCTCGGGTTATTTCGCGCTCTCGACCTTCACTTCGATCTGACGGGGCTTGGCCCGCTCGAGCTTCGGCAGCCGGACCGTCAGCACGCCGAGGTCGTAGGTCGCCTTGATGTGCTCGGCGTCCACCGTCGAGGGCACGGTGAAGGAGCGCTCGAACACGCCGTAGTACCGCTCGTAGCGGTGAGCGTGGTCGGTCTTCTCCTCGGCCGTCTGGCGCTTCTCGCCGCGGATCGTGAACAGGTTGTTCTCGACCGAGATCTTCACGTCCTCCGGCTTGATGCCCGGCAGCTCGGCCGTGATCTGGACGGCGTCCTTGTCCTCGACCACGTCCACCGGCGGGGTCCACGGGCCCACCAGCGAGGCGCCGTCGTCCTGCGTGGACAGCGGCCAGCCGCGGAACGCCTCGTCGAGGAGGCGGCCCAGGCGGCCGTTGATCGTCGGCACGCCGTCGAACAGCGGGTGGGTGGAACGGGTGATGGCGAACATCGTGCAACCTCCTGTCTCGTCGCTTACCTTGTCCTGGTGCGGCCGGCCACCGTGGCCGGCTTCCGCATGCGTGGAAGGCAAGGGGCGTGCCCGTTCCCGGGCCCCGGAACCGGCCATCGCGGCGGGCCCGCCGGTCATTCCTGCAAGGCGCGAGTCAGGGCGGCAGACGGCGGCGGCCCACGAACCAGGAGCGAAGGCATGATCTACGAGACGTCCACCACCCTGCCGCCGGGCGAGGTGCTCCGGCGCGCCAAGGACTTCTTCTCCACCCGGGTGCCCGCGACGGGGGCCTTCCTCGAGCGGGAGAGCGCGGCGCACGTGGCGTTCCGCGGGCAGGGGGGCGAGGAGATCGTCATCGCGGCCGCGCCGGCGGCCTCGGGCTCGACGGTGCGCGGCTCGACCCTCCTGTTCGATCAGCAGGTGCGCCGCTTCCTCTCCACGCTGGACGAGGCACCGCCCGGGACGGTGACGCCGTGACGCCGGTGCCCACGACCCTGCGGCTCCGGGTCACGGTCGCCGACGCGTGGCAGGTGTACCCGCTCGAGATGCGGGCGAACGAGAAGATCGCGGCGGTGAAGCAGCGGTCGCTGGCCGCGGCGCGCATAGGCGCGGCCCGCGCTCCCGAGTTCGTGGTCAAGTACGGCGGGGCGCTGATCGCGAACGAGGCGCGGTCCCTCGCGGACCTGGCGGTCCCGGACGGGGCGGCGTTGGTCGTGCTGCCGGCGCGCCGGCGCGCCGTGCGATGAGCCCGTGCCCCGGCGGCCGACGGCAATGCGGGAGCCGGGGGCGCCGCCGGAGGGGCGCGTGACGGTCAGCCTGGTCACCCACCGGGCGTGCCTGGAGCACTGCACCCCGCCGTGGCATCCGGAATCGCCGGCGCGGCTCGAGGCGGTGCGGGCTGCGCTGGCCGCGGGCCCGGTGGAACAGGGCATGGCGCACTGGGTGGAGGCGCCGCACGCCGAGCGCGACGACGTGCTGCGGGTGCACGCCGCGGACTACCTCGCCCGCCTCGAGGCGCTCGACCGCGGCGGCGGCGGCGCCCTCGACCCCGACACCTACCTCGGACCCGGCTCGCTGGAGGCGGCGTGGCGCGCGGCGGGAGCGGTGGTGCGGGCGGCCGAGCTGGCACTCGCCGGCGGCGGCGCCGCCTTCTGCCCCGTGCGGCCGCCCGGCCATCACGCCACGCCGTCGCGCGCCATGGGATTCTGCCTGCTCAACAACGCCGCGGTCGCGGCGCAGACCGCCCTCGAGCGGCTGGGTGCGGAGCGCGTGCTCGTCGTGGACTGGGACGTCCACCACGGCAACGGCACGGCCGACGCGTTCCGCGCCGAGCCGCGGGTGCGCTACGTGTCGCTGCACCAGTGGCCCTACTACCCGGGCACCGGCGCGGAGGACGACGTCGGCGCGGGCAACCTGTTCCACGTCCCGCGGCCGCCCGGGCTGCCGCGCGAGCGCTACGTGGCCGACCTGCTGGGCGCCGTGGACCGCGCGGTCGCGGGATTCCTGCCGTCGCTGGTGATCGTCTCCGCCGGCTTCGACGCGCTGAACGGGGATCCGCTCGGCGGCTTCACGCTGGAGCCCGACGACTACCACGACCTGACGCACGCCATCCGGCGCCGGGCGTCCGGCGCCGCGATGATCTCGGTCCTCGAGGGCGGCTACGATCCCGCGCGGCTGGCCGCCGCGGCGGTGCGGCACGTGCAGGCGCTGGCGACGTGAGGCTCCGGGGGGCCGTGCCGGCGCCTCGTCGGCGGAGCGAGGGGTGAGCGTGGCGCTGAAGCTGGCGTTCGAGGTCCTCGAAGTCCGGACGCGTCATCCGTTCACGATCGCGCGGGGCACGAACGAGTCGTACCGGCGGGTGTGGGTGCGGCTCGCCGACGCCGATGGCGTGGAAGGCTGGGGCGAGGCGGACCCGTCCCCGTACTACGGCGAGACGGCGGAGACCGTCGCGGCGGCCCTGCACCGCCTCGAGCCGGTGCTGCCGTCCGATCCGTTCGACCTGGAGGGCGCCGAGGCGGCGATGGCCCGCGCGCTCGCGGGCAACGCGTCCGCCCGGGTCGCGCTGTCGGCGGCGCTTCACGACCTCGCGGGGAAGCGGCTCGGAGTGCCGCTGTGGAAGCTGTGGGGCCTCGATCCGGCCCGCGCGCCGCTCTCGTCCTTCACGATCGGCATCGCCGAGCCCGACGTGGTGCGCGCCAAGGTGCGCGAGGCGGCGGCGTGGCCGATCCTCAAGATCAAGGTCGGCACGCCGCACGACGAGCGCATGCTGCGCGCCGTGCGCGAGGCGACGGACAAGCCGTTGCGGGTGGACGCGAACGCGGGGTGGTCGGCCGAGCAGGCCATCGCGCGCCTGCCGCTGCTCGAGGAGATGGGCGTGGCGCTGATCGAGCAGCCGGTGGCGCCGGACGATCTCGCGGGCCTCGCCGCCGTGCACCGCGCCTCGCGCATCCCGATCGTCGCCGACGAGTCGTGCCGGGTGGCGTCGGACATCCCCGGGCTCGCCGGCGCGGTGGACGGGATCAGCATCAAGCTGGCCAAGTGCGGCTCGCTGCGCGAGGCCCTGCGGATGGTGGCGGTCGCGCGTGCCCACCACCTGTCGGTGATGGTGGGCTGCATGGTGGAGACCTCCCTCGGCATCACCGCGGCGGCGCACTTCACGCCGCTGCTGGATCTGGTGGACCTCGACGGGGCCGCGCTCCTGGCGCACGACCCGTTCGCGGGCGCCTCGATCGACGGGGGCCGGATCGCGCTCCCGACCGCACCGGGGCTCGGCGTCACGCGACGGTGATCTCACGGCGGCCGAGGCGGATGGGGCGGGCGGCGCGAAGCACGCGCGTCGGGCTGCCCAGGCCACTCACGGCGCGATGACTCCGCGGCGGCCGAGGCGCATCGGGCGGGCGGCGCGATGAGCAGCGGGTTCGTCGACGTCGCCCTGCCGCTCGCCCTTCCCACGCCCCTGACCTACGCCGTGCCGGCCGGCCTGGCCGGGCCGGTGACGCCGGGCTGCCGGGTGGTCGTGCCCGTGCTGCACCGCGAGATGATCGGCATCGTGACGGCGGTGGACCGGCCGGCGCCGCAGGCGCGGGCCCGGGACCTCCTCGCGGCACCGGACCCGGAGCCGGTGCTCGGGCCGGACCTGCTGGCGCTGGCGCGGTACGTCGGCCACCGCTACGCGGCGCCGCCGGGGCTGGTGCTGCGCGCGATGCTGCCCGCCGCGCTGTTCTCGGTGGGGCAGCCCGTGGTCGTCGTCGCGGCGGGGGCGCTGGAGAGCGCGGGCGCCGCGGCGCTGCGCCGCGCGCGGGGACCGGCCGCCCAGGCCCTCGCGCGCCTCCTCGCGCGGCCCGGCCGCGCGATCCCGCTCGCCGCCGTGCGGCGCGCGGGCGGCGGAGCGGGCCTGAGGCTGGTGCGGCGGCTGGCGGCCGACGGCCTGGCGCAGCTGGTGACGAGGCCGCCGCGCACCGCGCCGGCGGAGCGGGGCGAGCGGATGCTCGAACTGGCGGCCCGCTACGACCACCTGATGGATCTCGACCGGCGGTTCGCGCGCGCGCCGAAGCAGCGCGAAGCCTACGAGGTGCTGCTCTCCCTCGGGGGGCGGGCGGCCGCGGCGGCCCTGGAGCGGCGCGGGCTCTCGCGGGCGGTGCTGGCGGCGCTGGTGGAGCGCGGCGACGCCCGGAGCGTGGTGGAGGCGCGGGTCCGCGACCCGTTCGCGAGCCTCGCGCCGAGCCTGCCGCCGGCGGAGCCGACCCAGTCGCAGCGCGCGGCGGTCGCGGCGCTCGGCGCGCTGCCGCCGGGCGGCGCGGCGCTGCTGTTCGGCGTCACCGGCAGCGGGAAGACGCTGGTGTACCTCGAGTACCTGCGCGGCGTGGTCGCGTCGGGGCGCGGCGCGATCGTGCTGGTGCCGGAGATCGCCCTCACGCCGCAGACGGTGGCGCGCCTGAAGGGCGTGTTCGGCGACGACGTCGCCGTGCTGCACAGCGGCCTGTCGGACGGCGAGCGCTACGACGCGTGGCGCGCGCTCCGCGAGGGACGGCGGCGGGTGGCCATCGGTGCCCGGTCGGCGCTGTTCGCGCCGATCCCGCGCCTGGGGGCCATCGTGCTCGACGAAGAGCACGACGCCTCCTACAAGCAGGGCGAGGCGCCGCGCTACCACGCGCGTGAGGTCGCGCTGCGCCGCGCGGCGCTGGCCGGCGCCACGGTCGTCCTGGGGAGCGCGACGCCGTCGCTCGAGAGCTGGGCGGCCGCCGGGAACGGCGCGCTCCGCCTCGTCGAGCTTCCCGAACGGGTGGGCGCCCGCCCGCTTCCGCCGGTCCAGGTGGTGGACCTGAGGAGCGCACCGCGGGTGGCGGGGTCGCTCGCGGTGCCCTGGAGCGAGGCGCTGGACGCCGCGGTGCGGGGCGCGCTGGAGCGCGGCGAGCAGGCGATGGTGCTCCTCAACCGCCGCGGCTTCAGCCGGTTCGTGCAGTGCCCCTCGTGCGGCCGGGTGTGGGACTGCCCCAACTGCAGCGTCGCCCTCACCTACCACCGCGCGCCCGCCGCGCTCCGCTGCCACCACTGCGCCCACCGGGAGAGCCCGCCCACGGCGTGCCCCGACTGCGGCGCCGAGGTCCACCGTTACCGGGGCGCCGGGACGCAGCAGGTCGAGGACTTCATGGCGGAGCGGTTCCCCGCGGCGCGGATCGCGCGGATGGATCTCGACAGCACCGGCGAGCGCTGGGCACACCAGCGCATCCTGGAGCGGGTGGAGGCCGGGACCGTGGACGTCCTGGTCGGCACCCAGATGATCGCCAAGGGCCTGGACTTTCCGCGGGTCACGGTGGTGGGCGTGGTGGACGCCGACGTCGCGCTCAACCTGCCGGACTTCCGGGCGGCCGAGCGCACCTTCGACCTGCTGACGCAGGTCGCCGGGCGGGCCGGCCGGGGGCCGCTGGGCGGGCGGGTGATCGTCCAGACCTGGGCGCCTTCCCACCACGCCATCGTGCACGCCGCCGGCCACGACGTCCGCGGGTTCGTCGAGGCGGAGCTGGCCGAGCGGCGGAACCCGCCGTACCCGCCGCACGTGCACCTGGCCAACGTCGTGCTGAGCGGCCGGGACGAGCGGGTCGTGGCGCGGGCCGCGGAGCGCGTGGGGGCGTGGCTGCGGGCGTTGCTCGCCGCACGGGCCGACGTGCACGCGGCCGTGCTGGGGCCGGCGCCCTGTCCGATCGAGCGGGCACGGGACCGGTGGCGCTGGCACCTGCTGGTCAAGGCGGCCGACGACGGCGCGCTGACGCGGCTCGCGGGCTACCTGGCGGCGCGCGCTCCCGTGCCGGCCGGCGCGCGCCTGGTCGTGGACCGCGACCCGGCATCCCTGCTCTGAGACGCGGTATTGAACTCGCCTACGGCCGTTCGTATTATTCGCGCCGCTCATGGCCCGTCAGCCCCCTTCGCGTCCCGTTCTTGCGGCGGGCCCTCCTCGATGAAGGCGGAAGGCGCGTCGTGCTCGCAGCTGCCGGCCGATGGGGACTTCCCCGGCGGCCGGCTTCTTCTTGGGCGCGGGCGGGGGCGGGGGCGGCGGTGAGCGAGGCGGTGGAGCGGCTCCTGGAGGCGCTGGCGGAGCGGATGCCGCGCGAGGAAGTGGAGGCCGTGTACGCGTTCCCGCCGGTGCGCCGCGAGGGGCGCGAGCACGCAGTGGCCGTCGTGAGCCGGATCGTGGGCGGCGACCGGCGCCTGGTCTACCGCGCGCGCTTCGTGGTGTCGCTCAAGGGGCCCGAGCGGGGCCGGGTGGCGGTGACGGTCGAGGAGACGGCCGAGGCGCCGGCCGGCCTGCTGCCCGAGGTGCTCGAGGGCGTGCGGCGGCGGGCGGACGAGGCGGGCGACGCCGAGCCCGTGGATCTCACCGCGTGGAAGGCGGTCCAGGGTGAGCGTTCCACCACCGAGTGAGCAGTCCCAGCTGGACGAGTTCCGCCGCTACCTGCGGGAGCACAGCCTGCCGGTGACCACGCAGCGCGAGCAGGTGGCGGAGGTGGTGCTCGATTCCCGCGGCCACCTGTCGGTGGAGGACATCGAGCAGCGGCTGCGCGAGCGGGGGCTCCACATCGGCAAGGCCACCGTGTACCGCACCCTCGACATCCTGGCGCGGAGCGGCATGATCAGCGAGCGGGATTTCGGCGAGGGCTTCCGCCGCTACGAGCGGGTGCCCGGCCACCCGCACCACGAGCACCTCATCTGCATGCGCTGCGGCACCGTCACCGAGTTCACCAACGAGCGGCTGGAGCGCCTCAAGGCGCTGGTGGCCGAGGAGTACGGGTTTCAGCACCATCATCACCGGCTGGACATCTACGGCCTGTGCCGGGATTGCCAGCTCAAGGACGCCGCGGCGCCCTCCTCTCCAACCCCGTCGCAGTCCGACCAGAGGTAGCGAAGTGTTCGATCCCATGCATTTCGTGCCGACCAAGGGGTTCCTGACCCGAGGCGTGGGCCGCCACAAGGAGAAGCTGACCAGCTTCGAGATGGCGCTGCGCGACGCCGGCATCGAGAAGTGCAACCTGGTGCGCGTCAGCTCGATCTTCCCGCCGCACGGCAAGCTGGTGACGCGCCAGGAAGGCGTGCAGCTGCTGCGGCCCGGCCAGGTGGTGTTCGCGGTGCTGGCCGAGATGGCGACCAACGAGCCGAGCCGGATGGTGGCGGCCTCCATCGGGCTGGCCATCCCGGCCGACCCGAACCACTACGGCTACATCTCCGAGCACCACGCGTACGGGCAGAAGGAGGAGATCGCCGGCGACTACGCCGAGGACCTGGCGGCGTCGATGCTGGCGACGACCCTGGGCGTGCCGTTCGACCCCAACCAGGCGTGGGACGAGCGCCGCGCGGTGTACCTGATGTCGGGCGACATCGTGAAGACGCGCAACGTGACCCAGACCGCGGAGTGCGGTCCCGACGGGCTGTGGACCACGGTGGTGGCGTCGTGCGTGTACGTCGAGTTCAACCAGGTGGGCGAGGCGCCGCCCGCGCCGCCGCCGGCCCCGCCGCCGCCGAAGCCCGCCGCCTAGCCGGCGGGCGCCGCGCGTGGCCGTAGCGTTCCTCGCAGGGCTGCTGTCGTTCCTGTCGCCCTGCGTGCTGCCGCTGGTGCCGAGCTACCTGTCCTTCGTCACGGGCGTGAGCGGGGTCGCCGAGCTGGGCTCGCGCCGCCACCTCGCGCTCCTCCACGCGGCGCTGTTCGTCATCGGCTTCTCCCTCATCTTCGTCGCGCTGGGCGCCACGGCCACCGAGCTGGGCCTGCTGCTCAAGTCCTACCAGCGCTGGGTCGAGCGCGTCGGCGGGGTCGTGATCGTCGCCCTCGGGCTCTACACCCTCGGCGTGCTCCGGATCGGCGCGCTCTCCCGCGAGGCGCGCATCCAGCTGTCCGACAAGCCGCTCGGCTTCCTCGGATCGGTGCTGGTGGGCGTCGCGTTCGGAGCCGGATGGACGCCGTGCATCGGGCCGATCCTGGGCTCGATCCTGCTGTACACCTCCAGTCGCGCCGACCTGGGGCAGGGCCTCGCGCTGCTGGCCGCGTACTCGCTCGGCCTCGCCATCCCGTTCCTGGTCGCGGCGTGGGCGCTGGAGGGCTTCCTGCGCTGGTTCCAGCGGTTCCGGCGCTACATCGGCTGGGTCGAGCGGGTGGCGGGCGTCCTGCTGGTGGCCGTGGGGCTGCTGCTGGTGACGGGGAGCTTCACGCTGCTGTCGGGATGGCTGCAGGGGCTGACGCCCGAATTCCTGCGCAGCCGACTCTAGTTCCGAAGTCGGTTGTCCGACGTCCGAATTCAGAACAGTTCCCAGACGCCAAGGTGTCAGTGGTTGCCAGATGAGTATTCAGGAGCCAGTCCAGTTGTCGTTACTGACCTCTGGTCTGGCCCCTCTCGTCTTGCCTCTTGTAACCACTGGCAACTTGGCGTCTGGCAACTGTTCTGTCCACCGATCTCCTTCTAGCCTGCCTTCTCTAGTGATTCTTCGAGCTGTTGCCGGCGGAGCAATTGCCAGTATCTGCCCCGCCTCTCGAACAGCTGCTCGTGCTTGCCGGTCTCGACGACGCGGCCCTGCTCGAGCACGACGATCAGGTCGGCGTCGCGGATGGCGGTGATGCGGTGCGAGACGACCAGCGTGGTCACGCCCACGAGCGTCCGCTTCAGCTCCCGCAGGATCGCGGCCTCGGTGTCGGTGTCCACCGCCGACAGCGCGTCGTCGAGGACGACCACCTCGGGCCGGCGGGCGAGGGCGCGGGCGAGCGCCGCGCGCTGCTTCTGGCCGCCCGAGAGGTTGATGCCGCGCTCGCCGAGCATCGTCTCGTAGCCGCCGGGGAAGGCGATCACCGTCTCGTGCAGCTGGGCCACGCGCGCGGCTGCCTCCGCCGCGGCGCGGTCCGGGGCCCCCACCTCGATGTTCTCGCCGATGGTCTGCGAGAACAGGAACGTCTCCTGCGGGACGAGGCCCACCGCGCGCCGCAGGTCGGCCAGTGCCAGCGTCCGCAGCGGCAGGCCGTCCAGCAGCACCTCGCCGCGGTCGGGGTCCGCGAGCCGCGCGACCATCTCCACCAGCGTGGTCTTGCCCGCACCGGTCGCCCCCACCACGGCAACCCACGCGCCGGACGGTGCGGCGAACGACACGTCCTGGAGCGCCCACCCGCGGTCGCCGTGCTGGCCGTCGGCCGGCCGGGGCACCGGGTAGCGGAACCACACGCCGCGAAACTCCACGCTGCGCCCGCCCCGGGCCGGCGGGAGGGCGAGCGGCAGCGGCGGGCTGGTGATGGTGGGCCGCTCGTTCATCAGCTGCTGGATCCGGTCCATCGAGGCGGCGCCGCGCTGGAAGATGTTGATGACCCACCCGAAGGCGATCATCGGCCAGACCAGCAGCACGAGATAGGTCGTAAAGGCGATGTACATGCCCAGGGTGACCGTGCCGCGCACCACGAGCAGCGACCCGAACCACAGCGTGAGCACGCCGCCGAATCCGCCGAAGAACGTGATCAGGGGGAACAGGGCGCCGAAGGTCTTGGCGAGCCGCATGTTCCGCCGCAGGTACTCGAGGTTCAGGGCCGCGAACTTCCGGGTCTCCGCGTCCTCCTGCCGGTAGGCGCGCACCACCCGCACGCCGCTGAGGTTCTCGTGGGCCTGCGTGGTCAGCGTCGCGAAGTGCTCCTGCACCGACTCGAAGCGCTGGTGGATGGTGCGGCCGAGCAGGATCATCACGCTCGGCATCCCGAGCAGCGGGACCAGCCCGAGCGCAGTGAGGCGCCAGTCGATCCGGACCATCAGCGGGATGGCCATCACCGCGCGGCTCACCGTGTCGGTGAGGTACATGATCGCGGGACCCGCGGCCATCCGCACGGCCGAGAGGTCGTTGGTCGCCCGCGCCATGATGTCGCCGGTCGGCGTGCGGTGGAAGAACGAGGGCTGCAGGGTCTCCAGGTGCTGGAACAGCGCGTTCCTCAGGTCGTACTCCATCCACCGGCTGACCGCGTTGAGGATCTGCCGCATCCCGAATCGGGCGGCGCCCCCCAGCAGCGCCGCGCCGACGAGGCCGGCGGCCATCGCCACCAGCACGCGCGACGCGCCGGGCCGGCCCAGCGCGTCCACGCCACGGCGCAGGAAGTCGGGCGTCGCCAGCGTGAATACGTTGGCCACCACCACCAGCAGCAGGCCGACGGCCATCCGGCCGAGGTAGGGCCGGTAGTACGGGAGCAGCGCCTTGAGGCTGCGCATCAGCGCTGCGGCGGCGTCCCGGGGCTGAGGTAACGCGCCAGCCACTCCTGCACGGTGGTCCACCACACCAGCTGGTCCTGCAGCTTCAGCACCCAGTGCCCTTCGTCCGGGAAGTAGAGGAAGCGCGAGGGCACGTTCTGCCGCTGCAGCGCCGTGAACGCCTGCATGCCCTCGGTCGCCGGGATGCGGAAGTCGAGCCCGCCCTGGACCACCAGCTCCGGCGTGCGCATCGCCGAGGCGAACCGGTCCGGCGACCAGCGGTCGTAGTCGGTGCGGTCCGCCCACGGCGGTCCACCCAGGTCGTGCTCGGGGAACCACAGCTCCTCGGTGGCCCCGTAGAACGAGCTGAGGTTGAAGTCGCCGTCGTGCGCGACCAGCACCTTGAAGCGCGTGGTGTGGCCGTTGATCCAGTTGACCATGTGTCCGCCGAACGAGCCGCCGGCCGCGCCCATCCGGGTCGAGTCGACGTACGGCAGCGCCGCCACCACGTCCACGCCCTTCATGATGTCCTCGTAGGCCTTGCCCCCCCAGTCGCGTGCGATCTCGTCGATGAACCGCTGGCCGAAGCCGGTGGAGCCGCGGGGGTTGGGCATGAACGTCACGTAGCCGGGTGCGGCGAACATCGCCGGGTTCCAGCGCGGGTGGAAGTCGTCGGTCCACGCCCCCTGCGGCCCGCCGTGCACCAGCACCAGCAGCGGGTAGCGCCGGCTCGGGTCGAAGCCCGGCGGCCTCAGGAGCCAGCCGAAGACGCTGTCACCCCCGGCACCGAGCCAGCCGATCTCGGTGGCCGCCGGCAGGTCGAGCGTCGCCAGCAGCGCGGCATTGAGGTGCGTCACCTGGAGCGGCGGGGCCGGATGCTGGTGATCGATGCGCCACACGAACACCTGCGGCGGCTTGTCCATCCCGTCGCTCACGTACGCCATCACGTCGTGGGCGCCGTCGCTCCCGAGCGAGAGCTGCGATGCGTCGCCCCCGGGATGGATGTGATGCACGTCGCCGCCGATGGTGATGTGGAAGATGCGGTTGGCCTGGCGGTCCTCGGCGATGGCGATCAGGCCCTGGGAGCTGGGCTCCCAGGCGTACTCGCCGATCCAGCGGTCGAACGCCTTGGGCAGCTCCCGCACCGCGCCGCTGGCGAGATCCTTCACCATCAGCCGGAAACGGTCCGACTCGTAGCCGGCCGTGGCCTGCGACAGGAAGGCCAGCCAGCGGCCGTCGGGCGAGTAGGCCGGCCCCGACTCGGCGCCGGGCAGGTCCGCCGTCAGGTTGACCGGCTCGCCGCCGGCGACCGGCACCGTGTAGATGTCGGAGTTCGTGGTCCACGCCTGGTCGCGCCCCACCTTGGTGGTGAACGCCAGCTGCTTCCCGTCGGAGCTCCATGCGTAGTCGGCCGTGCCGCCGAACGGAGGCACCGGCGTGTCGTAGTCCTTGCCCGCCAGCAGGTCGCGCGGCGTCCCGCCGCCGGCCGGCACGACGAACAGGTGGCTCCGCGTGCCGTCGTCCCAGGACATCCAGTGGCGGTACAACAGGTGGTCGTAGATCCGCGGCGCGCCGGGGTTGCCGTCGGCGGCGTCGGCCCGCCGCCCGTTGCAGGCGTCGTCGGCGCAGTCGGGGTACACCGACGAGACGAACGCGATCAGGCCGCCGGCCGGCGACCACAGCGGGCCGTCCGCGCCGGTCGGGAGGCTGGTGAGCTGCCGCCGCGTGCCGGTCGCCGGCTCGTAGATCCACACCTGCGGCGTGCCGCCGCGGGTGGTGACGTAGGCGAGCGCCTTGCCGTCGGGCGACCAGCGCGCGCTACGGCCGCCCAGGGAGTCGGTCGACACGCGCCGCGCCTCGCCGCCGGTCACGCCTGCCAGCCACAGGTCGGTGCGCTTGCGGTACGCGGTGAGATCGGGCTCGGTCACGTTGTAGGCCACCCACCGCCCGTCGGGGGAGATCGCAGGCTCGCCGGGACGCGCGATGCTCAGGAACTCGCGCACGGTCATGGGGTGGCGCTGCTGCGCGCGGGCCGGGTGGGCCGCGGCGGCGAGCGCGAGGACGGCGAGGGCGATGCGGCGTGTCATGGCGTGCCTCCGGCTGTGGTGATCGGTCTACCACCCCGCCGCGCCGCCTCCGCGGCGCGGGTCCGCCAGGCCCTGCAGGCCCTGCGGGGTCACGAGAACGGTGTTGACGTCGCCGATGAACAGCGGCCGGGCGCGGAACCGGTAGCCCATGGCCGCGAGGACGCGGCGCTGGTCGGCCGTCAGCCCGCCGCGCTCCCAGTACACCGAGTCGGGCTGCGCCTGGTGGTGGATCCGCGGCGCCGCGATCGCCTGCTCGAGCGACATGCCCTGGTCGATCAGGTTGGAGACGACCTGGGCCACGGCGCTGATGATCCGCGGGCCGCCGGGCGATCCCGTCACCAGGGCCAGCCGCCCGGCCGGATCCAGCACGACGGTGGGCGCCATCGCCGAGAGCATCCGCTTGCCCGGCGCGATCGCGTTCGCCTCGCCCTGCACCAGCCCGTACAGGTTCGGGGCGCCGGGCCTGGTGGTGAAATCGTCCATCTCGTCGTTGAGCAGGAAGCCGGCCCCGTCGACCACGAGCGCCGAGCCGAAGTCGTCGTTCAGCGTGGTGGTGACGGCGGCGGCGTTCCCCTCGGGGTCCACGACGGAGAAGTGAGTGGTGTGCTGCCCCTCGTCCACGGCCGGCACGTCGCCCGTCGGCGTGGCGCGATTGTCGTCCACGCCGCGTGCCAGCGCGGCGGCGTACGACTTGCTGGTGAGCCGGGCGACCGGCATGGTCACGAAGTCGGGATCGCCGAGGGCCGTGTTGCGGTCCGCGAAGGCGCGCCGCATCGCCTCGATCTCGAGGTGCATGAGCGCGGCGGATCCGTACCGCGGCAGCGGGCCGGAGGCCTCGAGGATGTTGAGGATCTCGGCCAGCGTCACGCCGCCGCTCGATGGCGGCGGCATCCCGATCACGCCCCAGCCCCGGTAGGTCGTCTCGAGCGGCGCGCGCCACCGGGCGCGGTAGCCGCGCAGGTCGGCGAGGGTGATGATGCCGCCGCTGCGGTGCATCTCCGCCACGATCTGCTCGGCGACGTGCCCGCGGTAGAAGACGTCGGGCCCCGAGTCGGCGATGGCCTCCAGGGTCCGCGCCAGGTCGGGCTGGCGCAGGGTGTCGCCCACCCGCGGGCGCCGCCCGCCCGGGAGCAGGGCGGCGACCGACGAGGGGAACAGCCTCAGGCGCCGGACGACGGTGTCGTTGTAGGCGGCCGCGCGGTGGGCGTCGAGCACCACGCCGTCGCGCGCCAGATCGACGGCCGGCGCGACCAGGTCGCTCCACGGCAGGCGCCCGAAGCGGCGGTGCATCTCGGCGAGCCCGGCCACGCTGCCGGGCACGCCGGCCGCCCGCGCGCCCGTGACGCTCCCGGCGAACGGTCCCGCGGCACCGACGTACATGTCGGCGCGGGCCGCCGCAGGGGCGGTCTCGCGAAAGTCGAGCGCGTAGTCGCGGCCGTCGGCGGCGCGGTAGACGAGGAACCCGCCGCCGCCGATGTTGCCGGCCCGCGGGTGGACCACGGCGAGGGCGAAGGCGACGGCGACCGCCGCGTCGACGGCGTTGCCGCCGCGGCGCAGCACCTCGACCCCCACCTCGCTGGCGCGCGGATGGTCCGACACCACCATCGCGTAGCGGCCGGCCACGGGCGCCGGCGGCGTCTGGTACCGCCAGGCGGCGGGGAAGGTCCGGTGCGATGAGGTCTGGAGTCCGGCGCCGGGCGCGCCGCATCCGGCCGCCAGCACGGCCAGCAGCAGTGCCCCGGGTCGTGGCATGGCAGGAACGCTAGCCGCGGCGCCGGGACGGCGCCAGCTTTCGTGCGTGGTCCGGCGCGCGCCGTCTCCACCGGAGGAACCGCGATGACCCGCATCCCGATCGTACCGCACCCGCTCGCCCTTCCGCTGCTCGTGGCCGCCGCCCTGGCGGCCCGCGCGGCGTCCGCGCAGCCGGCGCCGCGCGCCTACGTCTGCTATCGCGCGCACGGTGCCCCGCGCATGGACGGCTCGCTGGACGACCCCGTGTGGCGCGCCGCCCCGTGGTCGGAGGCGTTCGTCGACATCGAGGGCGACGTTCGGCCCTCGCCCCGCTTCGCGACGCGAATGAAGATGCTGTGGGACGACGCCTACCTTTACGTGGGCGCCGAGCTGCAGGAGCCCGACGTGTGGGGCACGATCACCCGGCGGGACGCCGTCATCTTCCACGACAACGACTTCGAGATGTTCATCGACCCCGACGGCGACGCGAAGGACTACGCCGAGCTGGAGATCAACGCCCTCAACACCGTGTGGGACCTGTTCCTGGAGAAGCCCTACCGCGAGGGCGGCCACGCGGACGACGCCTGGAACATCGAGGGCCTGAGGACCGGGGTGAAGGTCCTGGGGACGCTGAACCACCCCGGCGACGCGGACTCCGGGTGGACGGTGACCATCGCGATTCCCTGGCGCGCGCTGGTGCGGGCGAGCCACACCACCGAGGCCCCGCGCCCGGGGCAGCGGTGGCGCATCAACTACTCGCGCGTGGAGTGGCTCACCGACGTGGCCGGCGGCGCGTACCGGAAGGTGCCGGACCTCCGGGAGGACAACTGGGTGTGGTCGCCGCAGGGGATGGTGGACATGCACCAGCCCGAGCACTGGGGCTTCGTCGAATTCTCGGCGACCCGCGCCGACCGGCGTCCGCCCGCAGCGCCGGGGCTGCCACCGGCCGTGCCGCCGCGCGGCGCGCCGCCGTCCGCGCGGGCGCCGGCCGTGCCGGTGCTGAGCGGCTACCTGGCGGACGTGGCGGGCGCCACCATCGCCTACCACTCGCCGCACCCCGAGGCGGAGACGGCGCTGCTGGCGCGCGCGCGCCGCGAGGTCCGCTCGGTGACCTGGCTGACCGACACCGTGCCGGCGTCGCTGACGGCTGACACGGTGACGTTCGTGTGGATCGCCGGCCTGGCGGGCAGCAAGGGCGTCCACGCGTTCGACTTCGCGATCGGCGGGCGGCACCGCCTCACCTTCAGCAGCATCCGCGACTCGATGGTGCGGGACTGGTCCGTGGCCGACTCGGCGGGCGGGCGCCTCGCCTTCCGCACCACGCTGGTGGACCAGTTCCAGGACGTGTTCGGCTACATGACGCTGCGACTGCCGCGGTCGCAGCTGACGCCGGGGCGGCCGGTCGAGCTGGCCGTGACCGGCGCCGACGCGGAGAGCAACGACTGGTACATGACCTTCCGGCACCGCCTCGCCGTCCATCCGCGGGTGGCGCAGGACCCGGTGCTGGTCCGCGACGGCGACACCACGGCCGCGCAGCTCCGGGTGATCCTCGACAACCTGGCCAACTACCACCGCGCGACGGTGACGGTGGGCGACCGGCCGGCGGTCGGCGCCACGCTCGGGTTCGGCGGCAACGTCGTGCACGCCGTGGCCCCCGCGGTCACGGGCGCGGGCTCGGTCCGGGTGGTGGTGCGCCTCGACGGGGTGCCCGCGCTCGACACCGCGGTGGCGCTGCGGAGCGTGCCGCGGCGCGACGTGTACCTGCTGCCGTACTCCCACAACGACATCGGCTACTCCGACCTGCAGGACCGGGTGCGCGCGAAGCAGTGGCGGAACATCGAGGACGCGCTGGCGCTGATCGACCGCACGCGGGACTACCCGCCGGAGGCGCGGTTCCGCTGGAACGTCGAGGTGCTCTGGCCGGTGGAGAGCTGGCTGGCGCAGGCCTCGCCCGCGGACCGGGCGCGGTTGTTCGCGGCGGTACGGGAAGGCAGCATCGGCCTCAACGCGTTCGAGGCGGGGGTGCTGTCCGGTCTCGCGACCGCGCCGGAGATGACCCACTTCTTCGACTACGCGCGGCGGCTCAGGCGGGAGGACAGCCTCCCGATCACCACGGCGTTGATCTCGGACATCCCCGGGCAGTCGTGGGGAATCGTCACCGCGCTCGCGCAGAGCGGGATCCACCGCTTCGCCATCGCGCCCAACAACGGCGACCGCGTCGGCTACGTGCTGCAGGACTGGGGCGACCGCCCCTTCTACTGGGTGTCCCAGTCCGGCCGCGACACCGTGCTCACCTGGGTGGCCGGGGCGAGCTACTCGCTGTTCCACGAGGCGCGCATCCGGTTGTTCGGCGAGAGGCGGCTGTTTTCGCTCATGCAGCGCCTCGAGACGGCCGGCTATCCGTACGTGCCGGTGCAGCTCCCGTACACGGTGGACGGCGACAACGGGCCCACCGACCCGGATCTGCCCGACTACGTGCGCGAGTGGAACCGGCGCTACGCGTCGCCGCGGCTGGTGGTCGCGACCCACGCGCAGCTGTTCGACGCGCTGGCGTCGACCGCCGCCGGGCGGATCCCGGTGGTGGCGGGCGACCTCACGGGCTACTGGGAGGATGGGGCCGCCTCGACCGCGCGGGAGACGGCGCTGGCACGCGCGGCCTCGAGCCGGCTGGTGCAGGCCGGTGCGCTGTGGGCGATGCTGGCGCCGGCGCGGTTCCCGGCGGCCGACGACTACGCCGCGTGGCGCGACGTGGTGCTATGGGACGAGCACACCTGGGGGGCGGCGGCGAGCATCGAGACGCCCGACGCGCCCGACGTCGTGGCCCAGTGGCGCTACAAGCAGGCGTTCGCCTTCGGCGCCGACAGCCTGTCGCGTGCGCTCGCGGCGGGCGCGCTGGCGACGCGGGGCGCGTCGGTGCCGGGTGCGTTCGACGTGTTCAACACGTCGTCGTGGGCGCGCACCGACCTGGTGCGCGTGCCGGCGGAGCTGAGCCGCGCCGGCGACCGGGTCGTGGGGCCCGACGGCCGCGCCGTCCCCTCGCAGCGGCTCGCGAGCGGCGAGCTGGCGGTGCTGGTCAGCGTGCCGCCGTTCTCGGCGCGCCGCTATTTCGTGCGGGCGGGCCGCGCCGCGGGCCGTGGCGACGCGCGCGCCGAGGGCGCGACCGTCCGCAACCGCCTGGTCGCCGCGGGTCTCGACAGCGCGAGCGGCGCCGTGGCGGGCCTGATGTGGAATGCGCGCGACGCGGACCTGGTGGACCCGTCGCACCGGCCCCTGCTCGCGGACTACCGCTACGTCGCCGGCCGCGACTCCTCCGCCGCCGCCGGTCCGACCGACGGGCGCTGGCGGGTGGCGGAGCGCGGGCCGCTGGTGGCCGCGCTGGTCACCGACGCCCGCGCGCCCGGCGCCCGCACGCTCCGGCGCGAGGTGCGGGTCGTGAGCGGGCTCGGGCGCGTCGACGTCGACGTGACGATCGACAAGACCGCCGTGCGCACGCCCGAGGGCGTGCACGTCGCCTTCCCGCTGCGGGTCCGGGGCGGCCAGGTGCGGTTCGACGTGGCGTCGGCCGTCGTGCGCCCGGACTCCGACCAGCTCCCCGGCTCGGCGCGGAACTTCGTCGAGGCGCAGAGCTGGGTGGACGTGTCCAACGACAGCCTCGGCGCGACCGTCACGACCCCCGACGCGCCGCTGGTGGAGATCGGCGGGATCAACGCCGAGTCCCCGTGGATGCGGGCGATCCCGCCGTCGCAGACCTTCTACGCATACGTGATGAACAACTACTGGCACACCAACTACAGGGCCGACCAGGAAGGTCCGGTGACCTTCCGCTATTCGATCCGTCCGCACGGCGCGTTCCGCGCGGACGCCGCGGCGCGGGCGGGCGCGGAGGCGCGCGAGCCGCTGCTCGTGGCCCCGGCGGCGGGCCGCCGCCCCGCGGCGGAGCCGCTGCTGCGCGTGGCCCCCGATGCCGTCCTGGTCACGGCGCTCCGGCCCGGCGCCGACGGACGGTCGTGGATGGTCTCCCTGGCGAACCCGACGTCGGCCGAGCAGCGGGTGACGCTGCGGTGGCGGCGCGGGATCCGCGCGGCGCTGACGGCGAGCGACAGTGACGAGCGTGCGGGCGCGCCGATCGCCGCTGCGCTCGTGATCGCGCCGCACGGCACGGCGGTCGTGCGGGCGGAGCGGCGGTGACGAGGCGCCGGCGGCTCTGGCGGCGGCATTCCGGCGGGCGTAACCTTACGGTCGCGCCGATGACGACCGCCCCGCCGAGACACCGCTCCCGCTGATGCCGGCGCGCAAGAAAGGCGTCGCCCGGCGCGCGCCACGCTCCCCGAAGGCGGCGCCCGACGCCGATTCGGCCCTCGAGCCGCTCCGCCAGGCGCCGGAGCTGTGGCAGTCGCTGTTCGAGAACTCCCCGGACCTGGTCCTGATCGTGGACCGGGAACGGCGCGTCTCCTACGTGAACCGCGTGCCAGCCCACCTCGCCCGCCGCGACGTCGTCGGCGGGAGCGTGTTCGACCTGCTCGCGCCGGCCCACCGCGCGGCCGCCGAGACCGTGCTCGACCGCGTGTTCCGCACCGCGAGGCCGGCGATCCGCGAGTTCCCCGCGGCCGGCCCGGCGAACGCCGCCACCCTGTACGAGGCGCGGGTACTGCCCATCGTGCGCCAGGGACGCGTGGGCGCGGTGCTGCTCACGGCCGTGGACGTCACCGAGCGCCGCTGGGGGGAGACGCTGCAGAAGGCGACCCAGCGGATCTCGGAGGCAGCCCTCACGGTCCCGGGCCTGCCGGAGCTGTTCGGCGCGATCCACGGCATCGTCGGCGAGCTGATGCCCGCGGGCAACTTCTACATCGCGCTGTACGACGCCGAGCACGACCTGGTGAGCTTCCCCTACTACGTGGACGAGGTGGACCGCGAGTATCCGCTGCCCAAGCGGCCGGGGAAGGGGCTGACCGAGTACGTGCTGCGGACCGGCCGCGGCATCCTGGTGACGCCGGAAGTCCAGGCGAAGCTCGAGGCGCAGGGCGAGGTGGAGCTGATCGGTGCGCCGTCGATCGACTGGCTGGGCGTGCCGCTCGTCACCGGGGGCAAGACCATCGGCGTGCTGGCGGTGCAGACCTACAGCGAGGGGCTCCGGCTGGGCGAGACGGAGCTGAGCGTCCTCCGGTTCGTCTCGACGCAGATCGCGATGGCGATCGAGCGCAAGCGCGCCGCCGACGCGTTGCGTGACAGCGAGTCGCGGCTGCGGGCGCTGGAGAGCGCGACGACCGAGGCCATCCTGCTGCACGAGAACGGGCGCATCGTCGAGGTCAACGACGCGTTCGTGCGGCTGTTCGGGTACGACGACCTCCGCCAGGTGATCGGCCGGTCGATCCTCGACTTCGGCACCGCCGAGGGCCGGGTGCGGGTGCTCGAAGCGATCCGCGACGGGCGGGTGACGGCCTACGAGGCGGAGGGCCTGCGCAAGGACGGCTCCGCCTTCGTCGCCGAGCTGTCGGCGCGGATGGCGCAGTATCGCGGGCGGCCGATCCGGATGGTGGCGATCCGGGACGTCACGCAGCGCAAGCGCGCGGAGGAGGCCCTCAAGAGCAGCGAGCGCATCTTCCGCGCGGTGATCAGCAGCGTGCCCATCGTGCTGTTCGCGTGGGACCCGCAGGGGACGTTCGTGCTGTCGGAGGGGAAGGGCCTCGAGACGCTCGGGCTCAAGCCGGGAGAGCTGGTCGGCCGCTCGGTGTTCGACGTGTACCGGGACCACCCGGAGATCCTCGCCGACGCGCGCCGCGCCCTGGCAGGCGAGGCGTTCAGGACCACGGCGATCGTCGGGGCGGCACATTTCGAGCTGTGGTACTCGCCGGTGCGCGACGAGCGCGGCGCCGTCACCACGGTGATCGGCGTGGCGGCGGACGTGTCCACCCGGGTGGCCCTCGAGGGCCAGCTGCGCCAGGTCCAGAAGATGGAGGCGGTCGGGCGGCTCGCGGGCGGCATCGCGCACGACTTCAACAACCTGCTCACCGCGATCCTGAGCTACGTGGATTTCCTGCTGGTGTCGCTGGGTCCGGAGCATCCGGCGCGCGACGACGCGGAGGAGGTGCGGCGGGCTGCGCTCAAGGCGGCCGACCTCACCCGCCAGCTGCTGGCGTTCAGCCGCCGCCAGGTGCTGCAGCCCCGGCTGCTGGACCTCAACGCCATCGTGCGCGAGATGGAGAAGCTGCTGCGCCGGCTGATCGGCGAGGACGTGGCGCTCGAGACCAGCCTGGCCCGGGACATCGGCCTGGTGCGGGCCGACCCGAGCCAGCTGGAGCAGGTCGTGGTGAACCTGGCGGTCAACGCCCGCGATGCGATGCCCGAGGGCGGGACCCTGTCGATCGAGACCGGCGGCGCGGACGCCGACGAGGTGCGCGCGCACGGGCGCGCGGCGGTCGAGCCCGGCCGCTACGTGATGCTGCGGATCCGGGACTCGGGCCAGGGCATGGACGCCGAGACCCGGTCGCGACTGTTCGAGCCCTTCTTCACGACCAAGGAGCAGGGGCGCGGCACCGGGCTGGGCCTGGCCACGGTGTACGGCATCGTCAAGCAGAGCGGGGGGTACATCTGGGTGGACAGCGAGACGGGCCGCGGCACCACGTTCACGATCCACCTGCCGCGGTTCGCGCCGTCGGCCGCCCCGGTCGCGCCGCCGGACGCCGGCGACTCCCCTCCCGCCCGCGGTGACGGCGCGTAGTTTCCCCGCCGGCCCATGACGTCGCCCTCCGCCTCGCACGACCCCCGGCTCACGGAGCAGCGGAACCCCGACACCGCCGACATCGACGTCGCAGATCCGGCGCGCATCGTCGAGCTGCTGAACCGCCAGGACCGTCTGGTGCCGGACGCGGTCTGGGCGGTGCGCGACGAGGTGGCCCGCGCGATCGAGATGGTCGAGCGCGCCTTCCGCGCCGGCGGGAAGCTCGTGTACGTCGGCGCGGGCACCAGCGGCCGGCTCGGGGTGCTCGACGCGTCCGAGTGCCCGCCGACGTTCGGCACGCCGCCCGAGATGGTGCAGGGCGTGATCGCCGGTGGCGCGGCGGCGCTGGTGCGCGGGTCCGAAGGCGCGGAGGACGATCCCGACGCCGGCGCGGAGGCGATGGACGCCAGGGCCGTGGGTGCCGCCGACGTGGTGTTCGGCATCGCCGCGAGCGGCACGACGCCGTACGTGCGGGGGGCGCTGGCACGCGCGGCCGCCCGCGGCGCCAAGACGATCCTGCTGTCGTGCACCGATCCGCCGCGCGAGCTGCTGGTGAACGCGGACCTGGCCATCCTGCCGAAGGTCGGTCCCGAGGCGCTCACCGGCTCGACCCGGATGAAGGCCGGCACGGCCACCAAGCTCGTGCTCAACACGGTCACCACCGGCGCGATGATCCGCCTGGGCCGCGCCTACGGGAACCTGATGGTGGACATGGTCGCGCTGTCGGACAAGCTCAAGGACCGGGGCGAGCGGATCGTGATGGAGGTGTGCGGCGTGGACCGCGCGGCCGCGCGCCGCGCGCTGGGGGAGGCCGGCCTGCACGTCAAGACGGCCATCGTGATGCTGAAGCGGGGAGTGGATCGCGCGGAGGCCGGGCGGCTGCTGGCCGCGGCCGGGGGCTACGTGCGGCGCGCGGTCGGCGAGCCGCCGCCGGTCGGCGGGAGCGCCGGCCGTGGCTGAGGCCCGGCTCCCGGTGCTGGCCGTGGGACTGATGTCCGGGACCTCGCTGGACGGCGTGAGCGCGGCCCTGGTCAGGATCGGCGAGCCGGCCCCGGAGGCGTACGCGCTCGAGCTGCTCGCGTTCGTCACCACGCCGTTCAGCGACGCGCAGCGCGACCGCATCGGCAACACCATCAGCGGCGGCAGCGCCCGCGAGCTGGCGCTGCTCGACGCGGACCTGGGGCAGTGGTTCGCCGACGCGGCGCTCGCGGTGCTGGCGCGCGGCGGCGTCGCGCCGTCCGCGCTCGGGTTCGTCGCCTCGCACGGCCTGACCGTCTGGCACGAGCCGCAGCGGGCGAGCCTCCAGCTGGGGAACGCGGCGGCCATCGCGGAGCGGCTCGGCGTGCCGGTCGTGTCCGACTTCCGCTCGCGCGACGTCGCGGCCGGCGGCCACGGCGCCCCGCTGGTGCCGCGCGCCGACCGGCTGCTGTTCGCCCGGCCCGACGGCCCCCGCGCGCTCCTCAACCTCGGCGGCATCGCCAACTTCACCGTGGTGCCGGCGCGTGGCTCCGGCGTGCCGGTGCTCGCGCTCGACACGGGCCCGGGCGTGATGGTGATCGACGAGTGCGTGCGCCGGCTGTTCCCCGGCCGCCGGTTCGACGAGGACGGCGCCATCGCGCGCACCGGCCGCGCCGTGGCGGGCGTGGTCGAGGCCGGCCTGGCGCACCCGTTCTTCGCCGAGGCGCCGCCGCGCTCGACCGGGCGCGAGGTGTTCGGCGTGGCCTACGCCCACCGGCTCATCGCCCAGTGCCGGGAGCACGCCGCCTCGCCGGCCGACACGGTCGCCACCGCCGTGGCGCTGACGGCCCGCGCCATCGGCGAGGCGGCGGAGCGCTTCATCCCGCCCCAGCTGCGGCCGCTCGACGTGGTGCGCTCCGGCGGCGGGGCCCGCAACCCGGCGCTGGTCGCCGCGGTCGCCGAGGCGTGGCGCGGCCCCGAGCACCGGGCGTTCGACGAGCTGTTCTTCGACGGCGACGCCAAGGAGGCGGCGGCGTTCGCCTTCCTCGGGCACCTCGCCCGGTCCGGCCGTCCCGGCAACGAGCCGGCCGCCACCGGGGCCCGCGGGCCGCGCATCCTCGGCTGTCTCACCCCGGCGTGAGGCCGCTCGCCGCCCTGGTCCTGCCGGCCATCCGCTGGGACCCGGAGCGCGGCTTCGCCCCGGCCCTGCCCGCGGTGGAAGCGGCCCTGACGCTCGGGGTCGGCGGGTTCATCGTCTTCGGCGGCGAGCGCGGCGCGGTGCGCGCCCTGACGCGCGACCTCGCGGCGGCGGCGCCGCATCCGCTGCTGGTCGCGTCGGACTTCGAGCGCGGCGCCGGTCAGCAGGTGGCCGGTCTCACGTCCCTGCCGCCGGCGCTGGCGGTGGCGTCGCTGGGCGACGACGCGGTCGCCGAGGCCGCGGCGCTCACGGCCGCCGAGGCGCGGGACGTCGGCGTCTCGTGGGCGTTCGCCCCGGTGGCCGACCTCGACGTCGAGCCCTCCAACCCGATCGTCCAGACGCGCGCCCTCGGCGGCGACGCCGGAACCGTGGGCCGCGCCGCGGCCGCCTGGATCGCCGCGTGCCAGGCCGCCGGCGTGCTGGCCTGCGCGAAGCACTTCCCCGGCCACGGCCGCACCACCGCCGACTCCCACGCCGAGCTGCCCGTGGTTTCCGCGCCGCGCGCGGCGCTCGAGGCCGACCTGCTGCCGTTCCGCCGCGCGGTCGGCGCCCGGGTCGCCGGCGTGATGACGGCCCACGTCGCGTACCCGGCGCTGGATCCGGCCGGCGTCGCCGCGACCCACTCGCGGGCCATCCTCCACGACCTGCTGCGGCGCGAGCTGGGCTTCGAGGGCCTGGTCGTCACCGACGCCCTGATCATGGAGGGCGCGCTCCGCGGGACGGCCGAGCGCGAAGGCGCGGTGCGCGCGCTCGAGGCCGGCTGCGACCTGCTGCTCTATCCCAAGGACGTGGCGGGCGTCGTCGCCGCGCTCGAGTCCGCGGCCGCGTCCGGCGCGCTCGATTCGCGCCGGCTCGAGGCATCGCGGGAACGGCGCCTGGCGGCGTGCGGGCGGGCCGCGCCTTCGCGCGCGGCGAGCGACCCGGAGCTGGCGCGCCACGGCGAGCGGGCGGACGTGCTGGCGCGGGCGGCCGTGCACCTGGTGCGGGGCGAGGCACGGGCGGTGCGGGACGCCGTGGACCTCGTGATCGTCGACGACGACGCCGGCGGCTCCTACCCCGTGCCGCCGCGCACCGGCCTCGCCGATGCGCTGGCGGCGCGGGGCGTGAGCGTGGCGCGGGGCGCCGCGCGGGTCGTGGCGGTGTTCTGCGACGTGAAGGGCGGGAAGGGCCGTGCCTCGCTGTCGGTGGAGAGCCGGCGGAGCCTGGCGCTGGCCCTGGCGGAGCCCGCCACGGTCGTCCTGTGCGCGCATCCCCGCCTCGTGGCCGAGATCCCGGGGCCGGGTCCCGTGTGGTGTGCCTGGTCGGGCGACGGGGTAATGCAGCGGGCCGCGGCGGAGCGCCTGCTGGCTCCCTAGTGCGCACGCTCGACTGGATCGTCGTCGCCGCCTACCTCGGGGGCACCCTCGCGCTCGGGATGTGGCTCGCGCGGCGCGGCTCGCGGAGCCTGGCGGAGTTCTTCGTGGGCGGGCGCGCCATCCCGTGGTGGCTGGCCGGCGCCTCGATGGCGGCCACGACGTTCAGCGTGGACACGCCGCTGTACGTCACGGGCGTGGTGGCCCGGCGCGGGGTCGCCGGCAACTGGGAGTGGTGGAGCTTCGCCTTCACCCACGTGCTGATGGCCGTGGTGCTCGCGCGGCTGTGGCGCCGGGCCACGATCATGACCGACGCGGAGCTCATCGAGCTGCGCTACGGCGGCCGGCCCGCGGCGATCCTCCGGGGCACCCGCGCGCTGCTGTTCGCGATCCCCATCAACTGCCTGGGCATCGGCTACGCGATGCTGGCGATGCGGAAGGTCATCGTCGCGCTCGGGGTGCTGAACGCCCTGCCGCTGCCCGGTGACCCGCAGCGGTGGGCCGTGGTGGCCATCGTGGTGGTCACGCTGATCTACGTGGCGGCGGCGGGGTTGTGGGGCGTGGTGACGACCGACTTCCTGCAGCTCGGCCTCGCCCTGCTCGGCGCCGTGCTGGTGGCGGGCTTCGCGCTCGCCGACATCGGCGGCCTCGGCGCGCTGCGCGAGCGGCTGGTGCAGGCGGGACACGCGGGCGCGCTGCGGCTGGTGCCGCGGCCCGGCGACGCGGCGCTGCCGTTCGGGACGTTTCTGGCCTACATCGGCATCCAGTGGTGGGCCTACCGGGGCGCCGACGGCGGCGGGCTGTTCGTGCAGCGCCTCTCGTCGGTCCGGGACGAGCGGGCGGCGGAGCGCGCGGCGGGGCTGTTCAACGTGATCCAGTACGTCGTGCGCACCTGGCCCTGGGTCGTGGTGGCGCTCGCGGCGCTGGTGGTGATGCCGGGGCTCAAGGACCCGGAGGCCGCGTATCCGCTGATGATGCTCCACTACCTGCCGGTGGGCGTGCTCGGCCTGGTGCTGGCCTCGCTGATCGCCGCCTTCATGTCCTCCGTGTCCACGCAGGTCATCTGGGGTGCGTCGTACGTGGTGCGCGACCTCTACCAGCGGTTCGTGGCCCGGCAGTCGTCCGAGGCCCGCCTGGTGCTGGTGGGGCGGGTCGCGACCGTGGGGATCACGGTGCTGTCGGCGGCCGCGAGCTTCGCGATGAGCGACGTCGGCAAGATCTTCCGGTTCATCATCCTGATCGGCAACGGCTCGGGCACGGTGCTGCTGCTGCGGTGGTTCTGGTGGCGGGTGAACGCGTGGGCGGAGTGGGCGGCGCTGCTGGTGGCGCCGCTCATCGCGCTGCTCGCCACCTTCGTCCCGGGCCTGGCGGACCTGAGCTTCGGTGCCAAGCTGGCGGTCACTGCGTTCGGGGCGGTGGCGGTGTGGGTGCCGGTGATGCTGCTGACGGCGCCGGAGTCGCCGGCGGTGCTCGAGGCGTTCTACGCCCGGGCGCGCCCGGGCGGACCGGGGTGGCGCGGGCTGCGCGCGAGGGTGGGCCTGGCGCCGTCGTCGCCGCTGGGGAGGGACTTCGCCGAGGCCGCGGCGACGCTGGCGATGGTGCTGGGGGCGATGCTGGCGGTGGGTGGGGTGGTGGTGGGGTCGACGGGTTGGTCGGTGGGAGCCGCGGGCGCGATGGTGGTGGGGTGGGGGGTGAGGAGCAAGGTGAAGGTGAGAGGTGAGACGGGAGAGGTGAGACGGACGGGTAAGAGGTGAGAGGGGAAGGGCGTGAGAGGTGAGAGGTGAAAGGCGAGAGGCGAGAGAGGTGAGAAGTGAGAGGCGAGAGGCGAGAGACGTGAGAAGTGAGAAGTGAGAAGCGAAAGGCGTGAGGGGTGAGAGGCGAAAGCCGTGAGAGGTGAGATGCGAAAGGCGTGAGAGGATGCGAGCCTCTCACGCCTTTCGACCACTCACTTCTTACCTAGCCTCTCACCTCTCGCCTGCGCTTCTCACTTCTCACCTGGCCTCTCACCT
>DATJUT010000006.1 GCA_035502185.1 Gemmatimonadales bacterium | reverse complement strand
ATGAAGCGTGAGAGGTGAGGGGTGAGAAGTGAGACGGGGAAGTGAGAGGAGAGAGGCGAAAGGCGTGAGAGGTGAGACCTCACTTCTCACCCCTCACCCTCACCTCTCACGCTTCACGCGGCTCACTTCTGACTTGAACGTCTCACCCCTCACCTCTCACCTCCCACCCTTCAGGGTTTCTCCGGCCACCTCATCAGCCGAATTCCATCCGGGTCGATCACGGCGTACGCCCTGTCCCTCACCCACTGTCCCGCATTCAGGTAGAATCGGCCCGGCGCGTGCTCCACCAGCCGCGCCCGGTGGGTGTGCGCCATCACCACCAGGGCCAGCTCGGGCCGCCGGTCGAGCAGCGCGCGCGCATACCGCTCCTGCGCCGCCGCCGCCCGGTCCATCGCGGCTTCGGTGCGGTTCGCTTCGGCCAACCCCCCCGAGAGACGGTCCGCCAGCCAGAAGCCGATGTCCGGGTGCAGCGCACGGAACACGCCGACGGTGATGGGGTGACGCGTGACCCGGTGGATGATGCGCCCGCCGAGCTTGGTCTCGGTGAGCCCGTCGCCGTGGATCACCCACGCCCGCCGGCCGGCCAGCTCCAGCTCCGCTCCCTCCCGATGGAACGGGATGCCGAGGTCGCGCCGCCAGAAGGAGCCGCCCCAGCGGTCGTGGTTGCCCCCGAACGCCTCGACCGACACCCCCTGCTGGATCAGGGCCGCCAGGCGCGCCAGGGTCCCGAACGGCCGGCGCGGAATGACGAACTTGTACTCGAACCAGAAGTCGAACAGGTCGCCGGTGATGACCAGGCGTCGGGTGAAACCGGGGAGCGCGGCGAGGAAGTCGTGGAACGCCGACTGGTCGCCCGGGTCGGCCGCCCCGAGGTGCGAATCCCCGACCACCACGACGCGTTCGGCGGTGGCGCCCGTGCCGGGGTGGGATCCAGCGGGCGGCGCGAAGAGCGGTTCGCTCACTGGTCTGCCTCCGTCCGGCGCGCTCACGCGGGGACAAGATGCCCGCGCCTCCGAGAGGGCGCAAGCGTTTGCGGCATTTGACTTTTGCTGCGGGAGCACCTATCGTAGCACCGGACGTTCCCAATCCGTGCTACATCTGGAGGAGCCATGCCACTTGAAGCACTTGGGCTCATAGAGACCAAGGGCCTCGTCGGCTCGATCGAGGCGGCCGACGCGATGGTCAAGGCCGCCAACGTGAAGCTGATCGGCAAGGAGAAAGTGGGCGGCGGGTACGTGACCGTGATGGTGCGGGGCGACGTCGGGGCGGTGAAGGCCGCCACGGACGCCGGTGCCGCGGCTGCCGAGCGGGTCGGCGAGCTGGTGTCGGTCCACGTCATCCCGCGGCCGCACGCGGAACTCGAGCTGATCCTCCCGAAGGGCGCCGCGGAGTAGCCCCGTGTCCTGGACCGAGCAGGCCCTCGGCCTGATCGAGACCAGGGGCCTGGTGGGCGCCGTGGAGGCGGCCGACGCCGGCCTGAAGGCGGCGCCGGTCGAGCTGCTGGGCACCGAGCGCGTGGACGCCGGCCTGGTCACGGTCCTGTTCGCCGGAGATACCGCCGCCGTGAAGTCGGCGGTGGACGCAGGCGCCGCCGCCGCCGAGCGGGTGGGCGAGCTGGTGAGCGTGCACGTCATTCCGCGGCCCGATCCCCAGCTCGAGGCGATGGAGCACGACGAGGAGGAAGGCGGGGCGGGCGCGGCGCCGCGCCGCCCGCCGCAGCGCCTCGAGGACATGAAGGTGGTCGAGCTGCGGCACCGCGCGCGTCAGACCCCGGACTTTCCGCTCAAGGGCCGCGAGCTCTCGCGCGCCAATCGCGATGAGCTGCTGGCGCTGTTCCGGCGGCTGGGGCACGCCACCTAGAGCCCTTCGGAGACGCCGGTGGATCGCGATCTCGCATCGGTCCAGGAGGCCCGCGACCTCGTCCGTCGCGCCGACGAGGCTCAGCGGGCCTTCGCACGCGCGTCGCAGGAGCTGACCGACACGGTCGTCGAGGCGATGGGCCACGCGGCGTCGGCGGAGGCCGAGCGGCTCGCACGGCTGGCGGTGGACGAGACCGGGATGGGCCGGTTCGAGGACAAGATCCTCAAGAACCGCTTCGCCGCGGACGACGTGCTCCGCTACATCCTCCCGCTCAAGACCGTCGGCGTGATCCGCGACCTGCCCGAGATCGGGGTCCAGGAGCTGGCCGTGCCGATGGGGGTGGTCGCGGCCCTGATCCCGACCACCAACCCGACGTCCACCGCCATCTACAAGGCGCTGATCAGCGTCAAGGCCCGCAACGCGATCGTGATGTCACCGCATCCCCGGGCGGTGAAGTGCATCGGCGAGGCCGTGCGGGTCATGGCCGAGGCCGCCGAGCGGGCGGGCGCGCCGCCGGGCCTGGTGCTGGCGATGACCGATCCGGCGCTCGAAGGCACGCGCGAGCTGATGCACCACCGGCTGACCGCGGTGATCCTGGCCACGGGCGGCTCCGACATGGTGCGCGCCGCCTACAGCTCGGGCAAGCCGGCCTTCGGCGTCGGGCCGGGCAACGTGCCGGCGATCGTCGAGCGCACGGCGGACGTCGCCAAGGCCGCCAGGGACATCGTCAACGGCAAGGCGTTCGACAACGGCGTGCTGTGCTCGGCGGAGAACTCGGTGATCTGCGACGCGCCGGTGGACGGGGAGGCGCGGCGCGAGCTGGCGCGGCAGGGGGCGCATTTCGTCACCGGCGACGACCGCGCGCGCCTCCAGCGCGCGATGCAGGACCCGCGCACCGGCGGCATCTCGCACGAGATCGTGGGGCAGACGGCGACGGTCATCGCCGAGCGCGCGGGCATCCGCGTCCCGCCTCAGGCCCGGGTGCTGGTGGCGGAGTGCCGAGAGGTGGGGCGCGAGGAGTTCTTCTCGCGCGAGAAGCTCTCGCCGGTGCTGGCCTACTACGTCGAGAACGGCTGGGAGGCGTGCTGCGAGCGGAGCATCGAGCTGCTCCAGTACGGCGGGGTGGGGCACTCGCTGGCGATCCACTGCCGCGACGAGCAGGTCATCCGCCGCTTCTTCGAGGAGAAACCGGCCTTCCGGATCCTGGTCAACACGATGGCCGCGATGGGCGCCACCGGCTACACGACCGGGCTCGCGCCGGCGATGACCCTGGGGCCCGGCACCATCGGCGGCAGCAGCACGTCGGACAACGTCAGCGCGCTGCACCTGGTCAACATCAAACGGCTGGCCCGGGAGATCAGACCGTATGTTGGTGGGCGGGGCGCAGAGCAGTTGCCAGACGGCAAGGTGGCAGTGGTTGGCAGTCCGGAGGGCAAGCGGAAGGCAGAAGCGGCTCCTGCCCACTCTGCTCCGTCCTCGCCTCCGCTGACCCCTGCCGACGTGCAGCGGATCGTGGACGATTTCCTGCGTGCCCATCGCCGAGGTGCGGCATGAACAAGAACGAGCTGGAAGGGCTCTCGGAGAAGATCGCCAGCCGGCTCGCGGGAGCCGGCGCCCGCGGGTGGGTGCCGGGCCCGGTGCGGCCGGAGCCGCCCGGCCGTCCGACGCCGGGCGCCCTGCCGCCGTGGGCGGGCGCGGCCCAGGCGCTGTCCGACGTGGGGCCGATCCGCCGGCCGTCGGGGCATCCCCGCCACCGGCCGGAGTACCCGGCGCTGGTGGCGGCGGTCCGGCAGGCGGCGGCGGGACGCGGGCCCGCGCCGCTGCCCTCGGGCTCCGGGGCGGGCGCCGCCCGCGCCGCCACGGCGAAGAGTCCGCGCGAGGTGCCCATCGGCGTCTCGAAGCGGCACCTCCACGTGTCCGAGCGCGACTTCGCAACCCTGTTCGGCACCGGAAAGGCCCCGACGCCGCAGCGCGGAATCACGCAGCCCGGCCAGTTCGCGGCCGCCGAAACCGTCGCGATCGCCGGCCGCGCCGGCCGGATCGAGGGCGTGCGCATCGTCGGACCGGCTCGCGGCCAGACGCAGCTGGAGCTGTCGCCGGGGGATTGCCGGGCCCTGGGCATCACGGCGCCGGTGAAGGTCTCGGGCCGGCTCGAGGGCTCGACCGGCGGGGTCACGCTGGAGGGACCGGCGGGGAAGGTGACGCTGGAGACCGGCGTGATCGTGGCGCAGCGGCACCTGCACGTCGCGCCCGCCGACGCGAAGGGGCTCGGCGTGGCGGACGGCGACGTGGCGGCGGTGGAGTGCGGGCCGGCGGGCCGGCGCGTGACCCTGCACGACGTGGTGGTGCGGATGGGGCCGTCGCACGCGACGGAGCTGCACCTGGACACCGACGAGGCGAACGCGGCGCAGGTGGCGAGCGGCGACCGCGCCCGGCTGGTGGCGGTGGCGCGGGCCTCCCGCCCCGGTGCGCGGCGGCGGCCGCTCCTGGTCGAGCGTGACGTGGCGCTGCTGGCCGCGCGGGGCGAGGTGCTCGACGCGAGCGGCCCGTACCTGGTGACGCCCGCCGCGCGCGACCGGGCCAAGGCGCTGGGCGTGTGGCGCGAGACGTCGTGACGGAGCGGCGCGAGTCGTCGGTCGAGTTCCGGGTCCGCTACAGCGAGACCGATCAGATGGGCGTCGCCTACCACGGTCACTACCTGGCGTGGTGCGAGATGGCGCGGACGGAACATATGCGGCGGCTCGGGGTCCGGTACCGTGATCTGGAGGATCGCGGAGTCCGGCTCGCCGTCTCGGAGGCGCACGTGCGGTTCGCGAAGTCGGCGCGCTACGACGACCCGCTGCGGGTGTCGGCGTGGCTCACGGCCGTGGCGTCGCGCCGGCTGGCCTTCGGCTACCGCATCGAGCGCACCGACGACGACGCGGTCCTCGCCACCGCCGAAACCGCGCTCGTCTCGATCGACGGCACCGGACGCCTGACCCGTCTGCCCGACGACGTGCTGGCGCACCTCGAGGAGCTGATGGATGCGTGAGGCCGGCTGGATCCTCGTGGCGGCGCTGGCGGCGGGGTCGGCAGGGGCCGCGCCCGCGGCGGCGCAGGACTACGGTCAGGTCACCGTGCTCGCGCAGCTGCTGCAGCTCGAGGACCGGCGGGAGTTCGACCTCGCGGCGCTGCAGCGTGCCGCCCAGGACCCCGACTCGCTGATCCGCGCGCAGGCGGCCGTCGCCGTCGGACGGATCGGCGACCACGCCGGCGTGCCGCTGCTGCTCACCCTGCTCGACGACCCGGACACCACCGTGCGGACCCAGGCCGCCTTCGCGCTCGGGATGCTGCGCGACAGCGGAGCCGTGGAGGAGCTGGCGCGGCGCGTCGGCGCGCTGCCCGACACCGCGGCCACCCCGGACCAGCTGGAGCTGGTGACCGCGCTGTGCAAGAGCGGCGGCGACGTCGCCGCGGGCGCCATCGAGACCCTGCTGCTGCGACACCCGCCCTCCCGCGCGCCCGTGGACGGGGCCACCGGCGTCGCCCTGCAGGAGGCGTGGCGGCTCGGCCGCCGGGCCCCGGCCGCGCGGCTGGTGGAGTACCTCCGCATCGGCTCGGGCTGGTGGCGGCGCAACGCCGCCTACAGCGTCGCCCGCCTGCGCCTCGCGGCCGGAGCCGGCGCGTTGCTCGACGCGGCGGGCGATCCGGACGACGTGACGCGCAGCTACGTCGCGCGGGCGCTCACCGCGCCGCTCGCCGACTCGGCGGGGATGGCGCGGGCCGCGTTCGAGGGCGTCCTCGCCCGGCTGGTGGCCGATTCGGTCGCCCAGGTGCGGATCACGGCGCTCCGGTCGCTCGCGACCTTCCGCGATTCCTCGCTCGCCGGGCTGGCGCAGTCCCGAGTGGTGGACCGGGATCCCAACGCGGGCATCCAGGCCATCGCCACGCTCGGCGCCCTCGGTGGGTCGCGCGCCGTCCCGGTCCTCGAGGAGCGCGTCGCGCAGGGAGGCACCTTCGCGGTGCGGCGGGCGGCGCTCCTGGCCCTCGCGCAGGCCGCGCCGCAGCGCGTGGCGGCGGCGGGCGCCGGCTGGCGCAGCGACGCCGACTGGCGGCTGCGGGCCGCGCTGGCCGAGGCGCTCGGCGCGGCGGCCACGGACTCGGCGCGGATCGTGCTCGCGGCGCTGGCCGCCGACTCCGACGCGCGCGTGACGGAGACGGCGCTGGCGAGCCTCGGCGAGGCGGTCCCCAGGGGCGATGCCGCGCTCCGCGCGCTGGCGCGCGCGAAGCTCGCCCATCCGGATCCGGAGGTGCGCGCCGCGGCGACCGACCTGCTGGACCGGGAGCAGGATCCCGCGCTGGTCCCCGACTTCGTGGCGGCGTACCGCCGGGCCGACCGCGACGCGATGGACGACGCGCGGCTCGCGGCCATCCGGGCGCTGGCCGACGTCGCGGCCGTGGACGCGGCCTCGCGCGGACGGGTGGAGCGCGAGTTCCTGGCGGCGGTGCCCCGCAGCGCCGACTACCTGGCCCGGCGCGCCGTGGCCGACGGATTCGGCGCCGCGGTGGCGCGGCGCTACTGGGGCGACCCGTACCCCGTCGAGACGGGCTTCGGCGTCGCCGACTACCGGGACCTCGCGGCCCGCCTGTTCCTGCCCGCGCTCCAGGGCGGCCCGCTGCCGCAGGTCTCCGTCGAGACCGAGCGCGGCACCCTGGTGCTGATTCTCTACGCGGCGGACGCGCCGCTCACGGTGCAGAACTTCCTGCGGCTGGTGGGCCGCCACTACTTCGACGGCAGCCGCTGGCACCGGGTGGTGCCGGCCTTCGTCATCCAGGACGGCGACCCGCGCGGCGACGGGAACGGCGGACCCGGGTGGGCGATCCGCGACGAGATCAACCTGCGCCGCTACGTCCGCGGCACCGTGGGCATGGCGCTGTCGGGCCCCGACACCGGCGGCTCGCAGTTCTTCATCATCCACTCCCCGCAGCCGCACCTCGACGGCGGCTACACGGTGTTCGGCCAGCTGATCCAGGGCGACGACGTGCTGGATCAGATCGTGCAGGGAGACCGCATCCGCCGCATCTCCCGGTAGCCGATGCGCAGCCCGCTCGTCCGCCCGGCCCTGCTCGCCGCGCTCGCGATCGCGTCTGTCGCGGGCCGCGCCGCGGCGCAGTACGGCGCGTTCGGCCAGAACAAGATCCAGTACCGCCACTTCGACTGGCACGTGCTGCACGGCCCGCACGTGGACCTCTACTACTATCCCGAAGAGGAGGAGCTGGCGCGGGTGGCGCTGGCCTACGCCGAGCGGAGCTACCAGGTCCTCGCGTTCCGGTTCCGCCACGCCGTCACCACCCGCATCCCGCTCATCGTCTACGCCTCCCACCAGGACTTCGAGCAGACCAACGTGCTGCCGTTCGTGCCGCCGGAGGCGCTGCTGGGCGTGACGGAGTTCCTCAAGGACCGCGTGGCGGTGCCGTTCACGGGCAGCTACGCCGATTTCCGCCACAGCCTCCGCCACGAGCTGGTGCACGTCTTCCAGATCTCGAAACTCACGCTGACGTACACGCTGTACCCGCGGCAGCACACGCTGGCGATGCCGCTGTGGTGGACGGAAGGGCTCGCGGAGTACTGGTCGGTCGGCGAGGACAGCCGGGACTCGATGATCCTCCGCGACCTGACGGTCGGCTCCCGGCTGCCCACCATCGAGCAGCTCGAGGACGTGTCGGGCGGCATCGTGTATCCGCTCGGCGGCACGCTGGTGCGGTTCCTGGCCACGCGCTACGGCGACTGGCGCATCGTGCAGATGTACGACGACGCCTGGAAGTACCCGGACTTCGCCGAGCTGGTGCACGGCGTCTTCGGCCGGACCCTCGCGGAGCTGACGGCCGAGTGGCAGTACGAGATGCGCCGCGGGTTCTATCCCACGGTCGAGGCGCAGCGCCCGCTCGAGCTGGACGCGCGCCGCATCGCCACCCTCGCCATCAAGCCGGCGGTGTGGACCGAGCCGTACGACTCGGTGCCGCAGGTGCTGTACCTCTCGCCGCGCACCGGCTACACCGACATCTACGCGGTGCCGCTGGAGGGGGGGAGCGCGCGCACCGTGGTGCGCGGCGAGCGGACGGCCGAATTCGAGTCGTTTCACGCCTTCGCGTCGCGGCTCGACGTCTCGGCCAAGGGGGTGGTGGTCTTCGCCAGCAAGTTCGAGGATCGCGACGCCCTGTTCTTCTGGGACCTGAAGGCGCAGAAGGTCGTCGGGCGCTACCAGTTCCCGGAGCTGGTGTCGATCCTCTCGCCGAGCTGGTCGCCGGACGGCAGCGAGGTGGTCTTCTCGGGGCTCGCGCTCTCCGGGTACTCCGACCTCTACCTGCTCCACCTGGCGACCGGGGAGCTGGAGCGCCTCACGGCCGACCGCTACGAGGACCTCGATCCGTCGTTCGCCCCGGACGGGCGGCGCGTCGTGTTCGCCTCCGACCGGACGCCGTTCGGCGTGACGGGGGCCCACAACCTGTTCGTCATGGACCTGGCCTCCCGCTCCATCCGCTACCTCACCTACGGCGACTGGAAGGACGAAGGCCCCCGCTGGTCGGCCGCCACCGGCCGGATCAGCTTCACGTCCGACCGGCTGGGCCCGTCCGACGTCTACTCGGTGGACTCCACGGGCGCCGGGCGCCGCGAAACCGCGGTGCCGGGCGGCGTGTTCGACGCCGAGTGGGTGCCTTCGGCCGGGCGCTACGTGGTCTCGGGGTTCGAGCACCTGTCCTTCGGCATATACACCGTCCGGCCGCGGTCCGACTCGGCGGCCGGGGACAGCGTGACCCTGGCCGCCGGCCCGCCGCCCCCGCAGTGGACCTGGGCCGAGCTCGCCGACAGCGCCTCCGCGCAGGCCGAGGCCGCGCGCTACCGGGCGCGCTACACCCTGGACTTCGCCGCGGGCGGGGCCGTGTACTCGCCGAACTTCCTCTCGGCGCAGGGCGCCACGGTGCTGCTGTCCGACATGCTGAGCGACCACCAGGTGTTCGTCAGCGTGCTGGCCTACCAGGAGGGCAGCAGCCTCGGCAGCCTGGTGAACAACCTCAACGCCACCGCGCTGTACCTGGACCAGTCGCGGCGGCTGAACTGGGGCCTGGGCGCGTTCCGGACGCGGGGCCTGTTCTACACCAGCGACCTCAACGAGGTGTTCCAGGAGTCGGCGTACGGCGGCTACGTGGAGCTGCGCTATCCGCTGTCGCGGTTCTCGCGGATCGAGACCCAGTTCCAGCTGGCCTATTCCGATCGCACCGACTTCACGCTGGCGTCGGAGCCGTTCACGGCCGGGTTCCCTCACCGCCGCGGGATCGTGACGTCGAACTACCTCTCGCTGGTGCGGGACAACTCGCTGTGGCTCGACACCGGTCCGATCGACGGCGCCTTCACCCAGCTCACCACCGGGGTCGTCACCGACCTGCAGAACGCGCGGCTCGACAGCTGGCTGGTGTCGGCCGACCTGCGGCGCTACCTCCGCACCGGCCTGTACACCGCCTTCGCGGTGCGGGCGTTCGCGTTCTACGCCGGCGGCGAGCGGCCGGAGCGGGTCACCATCGGCGGATCCTGGGCGCTGCGCGGCTACCCCGAGTACTCCTACCTCGCCGGCGACCGGGCGCTGATGGGGAACCTGGAGTGGCGCTTCCCGCTCACCAACTACTTGTCCATCGGCTCTCCGATCGGCGAGATTCGTTTCCCGGGCGTGCAGGGGGCGCTGTTCACCGACCTCGGCCGCGCCTCCTCGGAGCTGGCCACCGAGCGCGGCTGGCTCGGTTCGTACGGCCTGGGACTGCGGATGAGTCTGTTCGGGCCGCTGATCCTGCGGCTCGACCTGGGGTGGCGGTACGGCATCGGCAACACGGACGCCTACGCGCTTCCCGGCAACTACCCGGTGAACGGCCGCGGGAGGGGCTTCGTGGCACTGTGGTTCGGGTACGACTACTGACGCGATGACCGCGGCGACGGCAACGGCGGCGGGCGGCTGCGGCCGGCGGGCGGTGAGCGCCCTGGCGGCCGTGGCGCTGGCCGCGTGCGCTCACCCCCCGGCGCCGCCGGCGCCGGAGGGCGCATACGTGCCGGTGAGCCCGCGCGAGTTCGCCGCCGCGGCCGCGCGGACGGCGCCCGGCGCGCCGGCCCTGCTCACGATCCGCTGGCGCTACGACGACGGCGACACGCCCGTGAGCGGCCGCGGGGCGGTGCGCCTCGAGCCGCCGGACACGCTGCGCCTCGACGTGGGCGTCCCGGTGGTGGGCCGCGCCACGCTGGTGCTGGCAGGCGACTCCGCCTGGTCGAAACCGGGGGCGCTGGTGCGCCAGGTGCTGCCGAGCCGGTCGCTGGTCTGGGCCATGTTCGGCGTGGTACGGCCGCCGGACTCCGTGGCCAGCGTGGAGCGGAGCGAGGCGGCGGACCACCGCGTCTACCGGGTCACGGACGCGGGCGGCGTGATCACGACGCTGGAGCTGAGGGGCGACACGCTGCTCGGCGCGAGCGCCGCGCGCGGCGAGCGGGCCATCGGCCGGCTGGCGCTGACGCGGGACTCGACGGGGGCCGTGGTGCGGGCCGAGACCGTGGACCTGGAGCACAGCATCCGGTTCGTGATGGACGTGGACCGGCGTGAGAGCGGAGGGGCCTTTCCCAGTGAGATCTGGCGTCGTCCGTAGCGCCGGCGCGCTGGCCCTGCTGGTCGGGGCCGGCGGCTGCCTCTACAGCTTCCACGGCGGCGGCCTGCCCGGGGACGTGCGCACGGTCGCGGTGCTGCCGTTCGACAACCGGACCGGCGAGCCCGCGCTCACGCAGGAGGTCTTCGCCGCGCTCCAGGATGCGGTGTCGGGCCGCCTGGGCCTGCGGCAGGTCAACGAGGCCCAGGCCGACGCGATCGTGCGTGGCGAGATCACGTCCTACGTGCCCGACAGCCCGCTCGCCTACCAGGCCGGGCAGGGCACGGTGGACGTCACCCGGCGCCGGGTGGTCATCACGATGAACGTGGAGATCTACGATCAGAAGCAGGGCAAGCCGCTGTGGAAGCAGAGCGGTCTGACGGTGGACGGGGAGTACGGCGGGTCCGCCGAAACCGACGGTCGCAAGACGGCCCTCGCCAAGCTGGTCACCCAGGTCGTGGAAGGAGCACAGTCCCAATGGTAGCTGCGCCGCGCCGGGAGGCGGGCAAGATGCGGCTCGGGTGCCTCGCGGGGGTCGTGGTGCTGGTCGCCGTCGTGTACGCGGCCATCGCCATCATCCCCGTGTACTGGCGTGCCTACCAGATGCAGGACGAGGTGAAGACCCAGGCGTCGTTCGCCCCGGCGTTGACCGACAAGGTCATCCTCGAGCGGCTGGTGGCGATGGCCGACACGCTCCGGATCCCGCTCGGCCCCACGGCGTGGTACATCCACCGGACCTCCGAGCCGAGGGAGATCACCATCCGGGGCGTCTACGACGACTCGGTGGTGTTCCAGCTGATCAGCTGGCGGAAGATCGTCCGGTTCCACTTCACGCCGAGCGCGAAGGCGGCGTTGTAGTGCCGGGCGGGGCGTCCCGGCCCGATCCCTCCGCCAAGCTGCTGGGCTTCGAGGCCGCGCTCGCGTGGCGGCGGGCCGCGCGTGGCGCGGTGGTGTTCACCAACGGCGTGTTCGACGTGCTGCACCGCGGGCACGTGGCGCTGCTGGTGGCCGCACGCGCGGAGGGGGAGGCGCTGGTCGTGGGCCTCAACAGTGACGCGTCGGTTCGCCGGATCAAGGGGCCCGAGCGGCCGCTGAATCGCGAGCGCGACCGGGCGTACGTGCTGGGCGCGCTGGCCTGCGTGGACGCGGTGGTGCTGTTCGACGAGGACACGCCCGCGCACCTGATCGCGGCGCTCCAGCCCGACGTGCTGGTCAAGGGCGCCGACTACGCGCCCGAGGCGATCGTGGGCGCCGACGTGGTCACGGCGCGCGGCGGGCGGGTGGTGCGCATTCCCCTCGAGACCGGATTCTCGACCACCGGACTGATCGCGAAGGTGAAGGGTGTCGCGGGCTGACCGCCGGTCGGCGGCCGAGCTGCGGCCGCTGGCGCTGGAGCGCGGGGCCAACCCCTACGCCGAGGGCTCGTGTCTGGTGCGGATGGGCGGGACGCTGGTCCTGTGCACGGCGTCGGTGGAGGCGGGCGTGCCGGGATGGCGCAAGGGAAGCGGGCTGGGCTGGGTGACGGCCGAGTACGCGATGCTGCCGCGCGCCACCACCGAGCGCACGCCGCGGGAGCGGCAGGGCGCCGGCGGCCGCACCCACGAGATCCAGCGCCTCATCGGCCGCAGCGCCCGGGCGGCGCTCCGCGGCTTCGACTTCGGCGAATACACCATCCGGCTCGACTGCGACGTCCTGCAGGCCGACGGCGGCACCCGCACGGCCGCGGTCTCCGGTGCGGCCGTCGCGCTGGCCGACGCGTGCGGCCGGCTCGCGGCCACGGCGGGCGTGAAGAGCCCGTTCGAGCGCCTGGTGGCGGCGGTGAGCGTCGGCATCGTGGAGGGCGAGCCGCGGCTCGACCTGTGCTACGCCGAGGACCGCGTCGCCGGCGTGGACGCCAACGTCGTCGTGGCGGAGCCCGACCGGCTGGTGGAAGTGCAGGGCACCGGCGAGCACGGCACCTTCTCCCGCGCCGAGCTGGACCGGCTGCTCGACCTGGCGCTGGCGGGCACGGCGCGGATCTTCGCGGCGCAGCGCGCCGCGCTGGGCTGGTGAGCCGGCTGCTGCTGGCGACCCGCAGCGCCGACAAGGCGCGCGAGATCCGCGAGATCCTCCAGGCGGCCGGCGCCACCGTCGAGCTGCAGTCGCTCGACGAGGCGCACGTGCACCGGGCTTCCGAGGAGGAGCGGCTCGAGCGCTTCGACTCCTTCCAGGCCAACGCCCGGGCCAAAGCGGAGTACTTCGCCAAGCTGACCGGCCTGCCGGTGGCCGCCGACGACTCGGGGCTCGAGGTGCTGTCCCTCGGCGGGGCGCCGGGCGTGCGGTCGAAGCGGTTCTCGCCCGAGGCGGGCCGGCTCACGGGCAAGGCGCTGGACGAGGCGAACAACGCGGAGCTGCTGCGCCGCCTGCAGGGTGCGGCCGGGGCGCGGCGGCGCGCCTGCTACGTCTGCGTCGCGCTGCTGCTGCGGCGTCCGGGGGCGCCGCCCGAGGCGTTCACCGGCCGCTGCTGGGGCCGGGTGCTGGAGGAGCCGCGGGGCACGGGCGGATTCGGCTACGACCCGCTGTTCTTCCACGAAGGCCTGGGCAAGACCTTCGGCGAAGCCACGGCCGAAGAGAAGCACGGCGTGAGCCACCGGGGCGACGCGTTCCGCCAGCTGGCCGCCGCGCTGGTCGCCCGCCCGCTATAGTCGGCATCCTGCTATCTTTGTAACGCGACTGCGTTCTCGCGACGGGCGATTCGTAACCACTCGCAACTTGGCGTCTCGCAACTCGCATCTGTCGTCTCGGGGTGTGGCGCAGCCCGGTAGCGCGCGTGGTTTGGGACCACGAGGTCGCGGGTTCGAATCCCGCCGCCCCGACTGAGGAAGCCGAAGCCCCGAGTGGAGTGACCCGCTCGGGGCTTCGGCTTGCCACTCAGCCTCCTGTCCTGCAGATCGGTTCAGAGGTCGCGTCGTGCGCCGTCCCTTGACCCGGGCCGCGGCCCCGGCGACCATTCTCGCGTTCCCGACAGCGAGAATTTCCCGTGGTGCCGCGCGCGCTGACCACCGTCGCCGCCCTCGCCCTGGCCGCCCGTCCGCTCGTGGCGCAGATGGACATGCACGAGCACGGCCGCCGGCCTCCGGCGCACCTCGGCCGGGTGTCCTTCCCGTCCTCGTGCAGCGCCGCGGCCGCGGCGTCGATCGAGCGCGGGGTGGCGCTGCTCCACTCGTTCTGGTACGAGGAGGCCGGGCAGGCGTTCCGCGACGCCGGCCGGGCGGATTCGACCTGCGCCATGGCGGCGTGGGGCGAAGCCACCAGCCTGCTGCATCCGCTGTGGCAGCCCTCGTCGCCCAAGGACCTCCGCGACGGGGCCGCGCTGGTGGCGCGCGCCCGCGGCCTCGGCGCCGCGACGGCGCGCGAGCGCGGCTACGTCGAGGCGATCGGCGCGTTCTACGACGGCGACTCCGCCTCGAGCTTCGGGCAGCGCGTCCGCGCCTGGAGCGAAGGCCTCGCGCGCCTGCACGCGGTGGAGCCGGCCGACACCGAGGCGGCGATCTTCTACGCGCTGAGCCTCGTCGCGGTGGCGCAGAACTCCCCGCCCGATACCACGCTGGCGCTGCAGCGCGCGGCGGGCGACATCCTGGAGCCGCTGTTCCAGCGCCAGCCCGATCATCCCGGCCTCGCGCACTACCTCATCCACGCCTACGACTCCCCGGCCCTCGCCGGCCGGGCGGTGCGCGCCGCCGACCGGTACGCGAGCATCGCGCCGTCGGTGCCGCACGCGCTGCACATGCCGTCGCACATCTACACGCGGCTGGGGATGTGGGACGCGTCGCTCAGGTCCAACGGCGCGGCGGCGGCGGCGGCGCGCCGCTACGAGGCCGAGCAGCACCTCGGAGCGGTGTGGGACCAGCGGCTCCACTCGATGGACTACATGGCATACGCGTACCTGCAGGAGGGCCGCGACGCCGAGGCGCGGCGCCTGGTCGCGGAGGCGGGGCGGATGGAGCTGGTGACGCCCGCGCACTCGACGGCGGCGGAGTATGCGCTGACGGCGATCCCGGCGCGCTACGCGCTCGAGCGCGGTCGCTGGCGGGAGGCGGCGGTCCTGGCGCTGCGCCCCGGCCTCACCGATCCGGGCGCGGTCGCCGTGACGTTCTTCGCGCGGGCGGTCGGCGGCGCGCGCGCCGGTGACACGGCCGTGGCCCGCGGTGCGCTCGTCGCCCTCGCGGCGTTGGACGACTCCACGACGGCGCGACACGTGCCCGTCTGGGCGGGCACCGTGCACGCCCAGCGGCTCGCCGCCGCCGCCTGGCTGGCGCTCGCCCAGGGCGACACGACCTCGGCCCTGTCGCTGGCGGCCCAGGCGGCCGACCTCGAGGAAACGACCCCGAAGCACCCCGTGACCCCGGGCGCGATCCTGCCCGCCCGCGAGCTGCAGGGCGACCTGCTCGTCGTCGTCGGGCGCCCCGCCGCCGGGCTCAAGGCCTACGAGGCGTCGCTGGCGCACGCACCGCGGCGCGCGCGCAGCCTGCTGGGCGCCGAGCGCGCGGCGCGGCGCTCGGGGGACCTCGCCGCGGCCGCCCGCTGGCGGCGCGAGTACCGCGCGCTGCTCGCGCACGCGACCGGCGGGCGCGACCGTCTCCCCGCGGCGGGCTCGTGAGCGGGCCGGGCCGGGCCCCGGCGCCCGACCTCCGCGCGCTGGTGCGGACCATTCCGGACTATCCCAAGCCCGGCATCCTGTTCCGGGACATCACCACGCTGCTGGGTGATGCCGCCGGCTTCCGGGAGGTGGTGGTCGCGCTGGCCGGCCGCTTCTCCGGCGCCGGCGCGACCAAGGTCGCCGGCATCGAGGCCCGCGGCTTCATCCTGGGCGGGGCCCTGGCACACCAGCTCGGCGTCGGCTTCGTGCCGGTGCGCAAGCAGGGCAAGCTCCCCTACCGGGTGATCGGCCACGATTACGACCTCGAGTACGGCACCGACCGGATCGAGATCCACGTCGACGCCGTCGAGACCGGCGAGCGCGTCCTCCTGGTGGACGACCTGATCGCGACCGGCGGAACGGCCGTGGCCGCGAGCCGCCTCCTGCGGCAGGCAAAAGCCGAGGTCGTCGGCGCCGCGTTCATCATCGAGCTGCCCGAGCTGGGCGGCCGCAAGCGGCTGGAGGCGATGGGGCTGCCGGTGCACGCCCTCATCTCGTTCGACGGACACTAGGCGGCGGCCGCGGCGGGCGGCGCCGGCGGGGAGGCAGGCATGAGCGGAGTGCGGTTGCTCGTGGGCACGCGCAAGGGCGCGTTCGTCCTCACGGCGGACGGCCAGCGCCGCAGCTGGGAGGTGAGCGGCCCTCATTTCGGCGGCTGGGAGATCTACCACCTCAAGGGATCGCCCGCCGATCCCGACCGGCTGTACGCCTCGCAGACCAGCGGCTGGTTCGGGCAGCAGGTTCAGCGCTCGAACGACGGCGGCCGGACGTGGACGCCGGTGGGCAACACGTTCGCCTACGACGGCGTCCCCGGCACCCACCAGTGGTACGACGGCACGCCCCATCCCTGGGAGTTCAAGCGGGTGTGGCACTTCGAGCCGTCGCTCGCCGATCCCGACACGGTGTACGCCGGCGTGGAGGACGCGGCCCTGTTCCGCACGACCGACGGCGGCGCGTCCTGGCACGAGCTGTCGGGCCTGCGGGGTCACGGCACGGGGCCGCACTGGGCCCCGGGCGCCGGGGGCATGTGCCTGCACACGATACTCCAGGACCCGGTCAAGCCGGGCCGGATGTACGTCGCCATCTCCGCCGCGGGGGCCTTCCGCTCCGACGACGGCGGCACCACGTGGAAGCCGATCAACCGCGGGCTGCGGTCGCAGCACATCCCCGATCCGGAGGCCGAGGTGGGCCACTGCGTCCACCGCATCGCGCTGCACCGCTCCCGGCCCGGCACCCTGTTCATGCAGAAGCACTGGGACGTGATGCGCAGCGACGACGGCGGCGACTCGTGGCGCGAGGTGAGCGGGAACCTGCCCACCGACTTCGGCTTCCCGATCGAGGTGCACGCGCACGAGCCGGAGACGGTCTACGTGGTGCCGATCAAGAGCGACTCGGAGCACTACCCGCCGGACGGCCGGCTGCGCGTGTACCGCAGCCGCAGCGGCGGCAACGAGTGGGAGGCGCTCACCAAGGGGCTGCCGCAGCGCGACTGCTACGTCAACGTGCTGCGCGACGCGTCGTCGGTGGACTCGCTCGATCCGTGCGGGATCTACTTCGGCACGACGGGGGGCCAGGTGTACGCCTCGGCCGACGCCGGCGACAGCTGGACGCCGATCGTCCGCGACCTGCCGGCCGTGCTCTCGGTCGAGGTCCAGACGCTGCCGTGATCCTGGTCGCGCTCCCGACGCACCTGCGCACGCTGGCGCGGGTCGACGACGACGTCGCGCTCGAGGTCTCCGGTCCGGTCACCCAGGCGGCCGTGCTCGACGCCCTCGAGGCGTCCTACCCGATGCTCCGCGGCACCATCCGCGACCAGGTCACGCGGAGGCGGCGGCCGTTCATCCGGTTCTTCGCCTGCCGCCGTGACCTGTCGCACGAGCCGCCCGACGCCCCGCTGCCCGAGGCGGTGGCGTGCGGCGCCGAGCCGTTCATGGTCGTGGGGGCGATCGCGGGCGGGTAGCGCCGGCGTCGGGGCAGGGGAGGAAGACAGCGGGCGGCCGATGTCGGCCGCCCGCTGTGTGCATGGAGGCGCGGAGCGCCGCGCTCGCGCGGCCTAGTGGCCGAGCGGAATGGCCGCGCCCACGCTGACGTTGAAGCCCGCGTTCTTGATGTTGGAGTTCTTGATCGGCTCGCTCAAGCCGAGCGCGTACCGCGCAGCCAGGCTCAGCGTCACCCGGCCCGTCGCCGCTTCGATGCCGGCCCCACCCGTGACGCCGAAGTCGATGGAGTTGGTCGAACCGCTGGCACAGCTCGCCTCGCCCGACGCGCCGCCGAAGGACTCGCTGAACTTGCAGCTCGAGAGGTACGCGACGGTGGGCCCCGCCATGATGTAGGGACGAACGTGCCGCTGCGCCGACGCGAGGTGGACGCCGAGCAGGACCGGCAGCTCGATGTAGTTCAGCTTCACCTTGTCGGTGGTGTCCGCAAACGACTCCTGGGCGCCCTTCATCGAATACAGGAGCTGCGGCTGCAGGAACACCGTCGGGTTGAAGCTGAAGGTCGCCTGCGCCCCGACCACGAGGCCGGTGAGCGTCTTCACGCCGCTCGCGTCGCTGCCGGTGAAGGTGGCGAAGTTGGCGCCCGCGATGAGCCCGAACGTGGGAGCGGTGGCGCTGCTCTTCACCTTCTGCGCCAGACCGGCGTGGACGACGAGACTGGATGACAGCAGGACACCAGCCGCTACCGATAGCACTCGCATTGTCAAACCTCCGGAGGTGACGAGGAAGCCACGGATCCTGGCCTGACGCTCACCCACGCCCGGCCGCCTGAGCCGGGCCGATGCGCCGCTGGAACTGCGCGGACCGCGCCTCGTGAACATGGCGAGCCTACGTCCGCGGCGTTAGGGTGGCGTCACTGCCAATGCCGACAAGGTGAGTCGGTGGCCCCGGTGCGCGCAAGCGGGCGGCCGCCGTCGGCCGCCCGCCGTGCGCCCGGTCAGGGACTGCTACTGGTTGCCGCGCGCCAGCTCGTCGGCCAGCGTCCCGGCGTCGTACACGTGCCGCAGCGCCTCGACGATGCCGCGCGAGTCGACCCACACCGACCTTCCGGTCGCCTCGAGGAAGATGAAATCGAGCGGCAGCTGCTCGATGTTGCCGTCGAAGATGAGCCCGACGATCTCCCCGTCCCGGTTGATCAGCGGCGAGCCGGAATTCCCGCCCGTGATGTCGTTGGTCGAGACCCCGTTGAGAGGCGTCGCGAGATTCACCTGGGTCCTCGCCGCCAGCCAGCGCGGCGCCAGGTTCCACGGCGCCTGCTGCGCGAACCCGAACGAGCGGTCGTACAGGCCGTAGAAGGTCGTATACGGCTGCCCGAAGGTCCCGTTGTACGGATAGCGCGCCACCTCGCCGTCGGAGATGCGCAGGCTGAAGGTCGCGTCGGGCGCGACCGTGTTGCCGAACACGGCGAGCAGCGCCCGGGCCACCAGCGCCCCGTTCTCCTCCTCCTGGCTCTGGAGCGTGTTCATCCGCTTGAGGATGGGCCGCCCCAGCGGGTCGATGACCCGCGCCAGCTTGATGAACGGGTCGTCCGAGGCGGCCACGGCGGCGCTGCCGCCCTCGAGCAGCGCGTGGCGCTGCTCGGCCGTCCCGATCGTGGTGGCCGCGACCATCGCGCGCACGGCGTCAGCCGGCGAGCGGCCGCCCAGGGCGGCGCGGCGCACGGGGTCGGTGGCGGGCAGCTCGCGCGCCATCGCGGTGAAGTACGCGGTCAGGAGCGCGATCTCCTGCGTGGTGTCGATCGGGGCGGGACTGGCGAGCATCCGCTCCAGGTTGGGGCGGTTCGCGTCCTGGTAGGCCGGCAGCCGCGCGCTGTCGGGCTTGGCGGTCTCGACGGGCAGGCGCACCAGAGCGCCGGCCATGTTGAGCAGCCGCGAGCGATAGCCGGCGAACCCGTAGTAGCGGCTGCGCACGTCCAGCGTCCGCTCCTCGGCCTTGATGCGCGCGAGGTCGTCCCACGCGGCCCCGTATTGGCGCTTCAGATCCGGGTTGGCGTCGACCCTGGCGCGGAAGTCGCGCTCCCAGGCGCGCTTCTGCTCCAGGAGCCGGTTGTCCAGCAGGCCGGCCTGGTAGCCGATGTACGCCTTCTGCGAGTTCTGCAGGTAGAAGATGGTGTTCTCGACGGCACGGGCCCGCTCGGGGCTCAGCCGGGCCAGCTGCTGGAAGACCGCGACCTGCGCATTGAGCTGCGCGAGGATCGCCGGATACTGGATGTCCCGCAGGTACTCGAGCTGGGCGATCGTCATCAGGCGGCTGGTGTTGCCGGGGTTGCCGACCACGAACACCAGGTCGCCTTCCTTCGAGCCGTCGCGGCTCCAGCGGTAGTAGTGCTCGATCTTCGCCGGCTGGCCGTTCTCGTACACGCGGATGAACGACACGTCCATGTCGTGACGGGGATAGGTGAAGTTGTCCGGATCGCCGCCGAAGGAGGCCGCGTCGGTCTCCGGCACGAACACCAGACGCGCCTCGGTCCAGCGGTGGAACCGGTACAGCTTGTACTGGCCGCCGTGGTACATGTCGATCACTTCGCAGTGGCTGTTGGGCGTGCCCTGCTCGCAGCGGCTCTGGATGGCGTCCGTCGCCGAGTCGCGTGCGGCCGAGGCCCGCTCGGCCGTGGCGCCGGCCGGCGCGGCGCCGTTCACCGCGGCCGTGACGTCGGTGATCTCGACCAGCTGGTCCACCGTGAAGTTGGGGCAGGCTCGCTCCTCGGCGCGGGTCGGCGCGTAGAAGCCGTTGGCCAGGAAGTCCTCGCCGGGGCGGGTCACCGCGTCGGCGCAACCGCGCGCGCAGTGGTGGTTCGACATGATCAGCCCGTCGGGGGAGACGAACGATGCGGTGCAGCCCGGAATCCGGACCGCCGAGAGGCGGGCGTGGTCGAGCCAGGCCTGCGTCGGGTGGAAGTTGTAGCGCCGGGCCCAGTAGTCGAGCGGCGGAGCGTCGAAGGTCCACATCTTCCCGGTCTGGAGCCCGGGGTACTCCGTCGTGGTCGCGGGCTGCTGCGCCCGGCCGGTGGCGGCGAAGCAGATGCCGAGCGCCAGCACGGGCAACGTGATGCGGGAACCGAGTCGCATGCAATGCCTCCGGTGTGTGCCAAGCCAATCGAGCCTGCCAACCGCTGGAATCAACCCTGTTGGACACCGGGAAGCGAGTCGGCGTCGGGGACCGGGTGCCGCCTCGCTGCTTCCGGGGACGCCAACCCCCCTTCCGAACGGGTGGCCCGTCCGGTGGCTGGGCATCCCGCCGTGGCGAGTGGGACCTCGTTGATGGCCTCGCGCTTCCGCTGCTAGATTGGCGCAGCGCCTTCGATGCGCGCCAGTAGCTCAGCTGGATAGAGCGGCAGCCTTCTAAGCTGCGGGTCGCAGGTTCGAGCCCTGCCTGGCGCATCCGGAAACACGAAGTCCCACCGCAGGACCACCGTGGGGCTTTCCGTTGGCTACTCGGCCGGCGGTTCGGGCCGCGACCGAGGCTGCGGACTCCTCGGTGGGCTCGGTCGCGCCGTCGCCTGGTGAGGCGCTACGCCTCGTATGACGAGCCAGGCCGCCGATGCGACCACGCACAGCAAGCCGAATACGTCGCCGATCCTGGTGTAGATCGTCGGCTCGGGTGGGCCCATGGGCACGTCGGCCACCAGGCTCGTACCGGGGAACAAGGCGCTCCGGCGCCGGCCGAGCACGCGCCCGTAGCGGTCGCTGACGTTGAGGTAGCTCTCGCGGCCGGCCCGCAGCACCGCATAGCCGTTCTCCACGCCTCGGAGTGCCGCGATGCTCGAGGCCATCCAGGCGTCGCGATGGAAGTCCCAGGCCGGCACCAGCAGGGCCGTGGCGCCGAGGTTCCCGTAGCGCCGGCCGAGCTGGGGGAACAACAGATCCCGGCAGATGACTAGGCCGACCCGCACCGAGTCCTGCCCGGTCAAGGCGATGGACTCGACCACGTCCTCGTGGCCGGGGGTCAGGTCGCCCTCGAGGCGAGGCACCAGCTGCTGCTTCCGGTACTCGGCCATGACCGCGCCGGCGGGATCGATCAGCCACGCCACATTGTCCTTGCGGCCGCGAGCATGGGAGGGATCGCGATCGATCTGTGCCCCCACGACGAGGTAGACTCCCGAGCGCCGTGCCGCCTCGGCCATCCGGCGTTGGCGCTGCTGCGCATCGTCCGGCGTCAGGGCCTGGATCTTTTCGGGCAGCACGACGATCCGGGCACCCTCGCTCGAGAGTTTGGCGATGCCTTCCTCGTAGCCGTACCACACCTCCTCGACCCGCGCGGGCGACGCGCGCCGGCCAACGAAATCGTCGATGGACACGAGGCCCACGCGCACCCGTGCCGCGGCCTCGGGCGCCAGGGCAAGACGGCCCACCCCGAAGGCGATCGTCCCGATGACGAGCAGGGCGGGCAGGCCGTAGGCCGCCCGCGGGTGATCGACCGAGCCGCCGAGGTGGATCGCCGTGGCCGTCGTCGACGCGAACAGCATGACCACGAAGACCACGGCCGGAGCGCCCAGGAGGGAGGCGATCTGAATGACCGGCGTCGCCGCCGCCTGCGAATTGGCCAGATCGCCCCAGGCCCCATGTGGCGAGACGGACACGACGAGCGTCGAAAGCGCGGCCACCAGGGTGGGGAAGCGGAACGCGACGAACCAGCGCCGCGACAGCAGCAGCGCGCGCCGCGCCTGAAGGAGGAGGAAGCCCCACATCAACACCTGCAGCACCGTGACCACGACGGTGACCAGGGGGCCGGTGACCTCGAGGTAGTAGCTGAAGTTCGAGAGGACGCCGATCGCCGGGACGAGCCAGGCGAGCCATCGCGCTTCCTTGGCAGGTGCCGCCAGGCAGGCCAGGAGCACCGGCACCGGCGCCAACCAGGCCGCCGGCCACCATGGATTGAGATCGAAGGTGAGGTAGAACAACACTCCCGAGACGATCGCCAGCGCGATCCGCGCACTTCGGTGATGCAGGAAGGTCTTGATGGCCGAGAGGACGCTCTGGCTGACGCCCGTTCCGGTCACATCGCCCCCTCGCGGGCGGTCAGTCCGGTTCGTGCCGGACGGCGGCTCGGAATCGGCGCCCCGCACCTAGTGCCGCGGGTTCGCGTCCAGGTAGGCGGTGATGAACTGGTCCACCTCGTTGCGCACGGCGTCCCGCACCCGGTCGGCCGTCTGGCTGCTCGGCGCCAGCCCGATCCGGCCCAGGGCCCGCCAGGTCTCCACCGAGATGGCGAGCGACGTGTCGCGGCTGAGGCTCACGAGCTGCTGGAGACCGACGTGAACGAACGAGGCGGTGGTCCCCGTCCCGGTGGTGGTGGTGACGTGGACGTAGAGGCAGGGCAGCACGCCGCACTGCGGCACCTGGGACACCACGTGCACGGCGGCGCGACGCAGCTGCACCTCGACGTCCGAGCGAATCGCCCGCTCCGAGAGTCCGAGCGCCTCCTGGGCCGGGTTCATCTCCTCGACGACGATTTCGATCCCGTCCACGCCGGCGAGCGACGCGATGTTGCGGGCACCCTGAGCGTGCCCCGCAGCGGAGATCCCACAGGTCAGCGCCACGACCAGGGACGCGGCCAGGCGGCGCATCGGTCCTCCTTCGTTGGCCCGGCACCGGGTGCCGGAGTGCGCACGGGGGCGGCCACACGCCCCGGCGAACAATGGCGGCTCGCCGGGCGGCACGCCAGCCGCGCGCCCGCCGGCCGCCGTGGGCCGACAGGGCGTCGCGGGAGGGGCGCCCGTCGAAGCACGCATCTTGACTCCCCATTGGGCTTTCCGCACTCTTGCAGGGGTTCGACCACTCCCGTCCACGACGGTCGGAAGGAACCGGCGAATGCGCTCCATGTGCCGTCCGCTCCTGGCGTTCGTGACGACGCTGTGCCTCAGCCCGATCGGCGCAGCGGCGGCGCTGCCGGCCCAACGGAACCCCACGGCCCATTGCAGCGATGGAACATACTACTACGGTCCGCGCAGCAGGCGGCTCGCCTGCGCGCACCACCGCGGCGTCGCCGAGTGGCTCGCGCCGACGCCCGGAACGTCGCGCCGATCCGGCTCCACGGCGCGGAGCGGGTCGGTGCGCGCCCCGAAGGGCGCCACGGCGCGGTGCCGCGACGGCACCTATTCGTTCGCCCGAGAGCGCAAGCGTGCGTGCCTCGCCCATCGAGGCATCGCGCGCTGGCTCCGTCCCCGTTGAGCGCGGCCTGAGGCCGGCGACCCCATGTTCAACCACGAGATCTTCGCCGTCTCCTTCGGACGCTCGCTCGAGCTGACGCGGACCGGCGCGCCGGTCGCGGAGCGGAAGGCGGCGTTGAGCGCCGTGTTCGCGCTCACGTCCATCGCATCCGCCATGGTGCGCGTGTACCAGGACATGCTCACCGTGGACGACGTGGGCATCCCCGACTCGCTGCCGTTCGTGCCGGGCGTGATCGAGCGGATCCGTGACCACGGGGTCGCGGAGATCGCGATCGCCAAGGGCGCGACGCCCGTGGAGCTGCTCGCCCTGATCCGCGGCCTCGCCTCGGACCCCGCGGCCGGCGGCGCGCAGCGCATCAAGATGCGGCTGCGCGACGCGCATTCGACCGCGATCATGGTCATTCCGCTGCAGACGGAGGAGACGGACGAGACCCGCCGCGGCCAGAGCGTCACGCAGGCGTTCGAGGCCGAGGCCATCGAGCAGGCCGCCGCGAGGCTGCCGCCGCCGACCGCGGGCGCGGCGCCGCCCCCGGCGGCGCCGAAGGGGCCGGCGTACGACCTGCCGGCCGTCGCCCACGCCATCGACGCCGGCTTCAAGCGGGGCTCGGGCGAGCGGCGGCCCACGCCCGAAGCCGTGCCGGGCCCGGGCACGCCGGGCGTCACCGCCCCGGCGTCGCAGGGTCCCGCCCAGGACGAGCAGGTGCCGGGCTTTCGGACCGCCGGGGAGCGGTCCCTGGCCCCACCTGGGTCGTTCGACCCGTCGGGTGCGCTGCCCGACCTCGGCCTGCCCGTGGGCCCGCCGAAGAAGCCCCTGGCCATGGCGCTGGCCGAGGTCGCCCGCGAGCCCTATGCCGCGAACATCCTCGACCGGCTGACCGACCTGTTCCTCAGCATCCAGGACGCGCTGGAGCAGAACGAGGTCGATGCCGCCGTGCACGCGCTGGCGGCGATGATCGCCTGGGAGCCCGAGGCGCCCGTGGGGAGCGCCCAGAACAGCTACCGGATCGTGCTGCAGCGCATCCTGACCCGCGAGCACCTGGCGCAGGTCGCGCCGTTCGTCAGCGACCCGCGGCTCGGGCCCGAGGCGATCAAGGTGATGCAGCGCGGCGGCGCCGAGGCGGCCGTGGTGCTCCTGGGCCGCCTAGCGGCGGCGGACGAGCTGAAGGAGCGCCGGGCCGTGGTCACGGCGCTGCGGGGGATCCCGGAGGGCCTCGAGCAGGTCGTCCACATGCTCGAGAGCTCGCAGTGGTTCGTCGTCCGCAACATCGCCGAGGCGATGGGCATCCAGCGGGTCGAGGAGGCGGTGCCCAACCTGGTCAGGTGCCTCACGCACGGTGACCCGCGGGTGCGCCGCGCGGCGGCCATCGCGCTCGCCAAGATCGGAACCCCGTCCACGGTGGAGCCGCTGCGCCACGTCCTCAAGGAAGGCGACAAGGAGCTGCGGGCCCTCATCGCCGCGAGCATCGGCGGGCATTCGTCCCGCGCGCTCGCGATGCCGCTGGTGGCATTCGCCGACCAGGAGGAGGAGCTCGACGTGCTGCGCGAGTACTATCGCGCGCTGGGGCGCATCGGCACGGCGGAGGCCGTGCAGGCCCTGGTCAAGGCGGCCGAGCCGGGCGGGCGGCTGCTGAGCCGGCGCCCGTCGGCCAACCGGGTCGCGGCCGTCGAGGGGCTGCGGCTGGCGGGCGGGACGGCCGCAGCCGCCGCGCTCAACAACCTCGCCCGCGACGGCGACAAGGCCGTCCGCGAGGCCGTGCTGCACGCCCTCGAGGAGCTCAAGGCCCGCGCGGCCTCGGTCGGCTCCTGAGGCCGGCGGCGCCGGCCGCGGCGTCCGCCCGATTCGCCACCCCGTGGCTCATCCGGCCCGGCTGATTCCGCTGGCGGCGTCCCTCGCCGCCGTCGCGGGATGCAGCCCCCGCGCGCCGGTGCGCGCGCCGCACGCGGCGCCCGCCGGGGCTCCGATTCCCGCTCCGCCGCGGTCCGGATACCGCCTGGTGTGGAGGGAGGAGTTCGACGGCGCCGCGCTCGACAGCTCGCGCTGGACGGTCTACGCGGGCCCCCGGCGAGACGCTCGCAACACGGCGGACGCGCTGTCGCTGGCGGACGGCCTGCTGACCATCACCACCTACACCGAGGACGGCACCCCCTGGACCGGCTTCCTCGACACGGCCGGGAAGGGGCAGTGGACCTACGGCTGGTTCGAGGCACGGGTGCGCTTCGAGTCGTCGCCCGGAGAGTGGGGCGCGTTCTGGATGACCGCGCCCGGGATGGGCGTGCCGGTCGGCGACCCGGCGTCCGGCGGCGCCGAGATCGACGTCGTCGAGCACCGCGCCACCGACACCGCGGGCGCGGACATCTCGAACGGCTACGTGGCCAACGTGCACTGGGACGGCTACGGGCCCGACCACAAGCACGCGGGGGGCGCGGGCGCTCCGCCCGCCGGAGCCGCCCCGCTCCAGGGCGGGTGGCACACCTACGCGCTGGAGTGGACGCCGGCGCACTACGCGTTCTTCCTCGACGGCGTGCGGCAGTGGGAGACCTGGTCGGGCGTGTCGCACCGGCCGGAGTTCATCAGGCTGACCTGCGAGGTGCAGGACGGCTCGTGGGCCGGCCGCATCCCGGCCGGCGGCTACGGCGCGCGGGGGGCGAGCGGGACGCGGATGGCGGTGGACTACGTGCGGGTGTGGCAGCGCTGAGGCGCTAGAACAGCCCCACCACGCGTCCCGTCTTGAGGTCCAGGTCCACGTCGTAGTAGACCGGCCGCGTCGGCAGGCCCGGCATCGTCTGCATCGTCCCGCACAGCGGATAGAGGAAGCCCGCGCCCACCGACGCCCGGATGTCGCGGATCGGCAGGCGCCAGCCGGTGGGCCGACCCTTGAGCGCGGGGTCGTGCGAGAGGCTGAGGTGCGTCTTGGCCATGCAGATCGGCAGCCGGTCGAAGCCGAGCCGGGTGTACAGCTCCACCTTGGCCTCGGCCTCGGGCAGGTAGTCCACGCCGTCGGCGCCGTAGATCCGGGTGGCGATGGTTTCGATCTTCTTCTTGATCGGCCAGTCGAGCGGGTAGAGGTACTCGAAGTGGCTGGTGCGCCTCGCCGCGCCGGTCACGGCCTCGGCCAGCTCGAGGGCGCCCTTGCCGCCGTCCATCCAGTGGGTGCACTTGAACGCGCCCTCGGAGCCCGCCTCGCGGGCGATCCGCTGCACCAGGGCGACCTCGGCCGCCGTGTCGTACTGGAAGGAGTTCACCGCCACGCACACCGGGATGCCGAACAGCTTGGCGTTCTCGATGTGCTTGGCGAGGTTCGCCGCGCCCTTCTCCAGCAGCGCCAGGTTCTCCTCCGTGTAGGCCGGATCGAGCGGCCGGCCGGCCACGACCTTGGGGCCGCCCCCGTGCATCTTGAGCGCGCGGACCGTGGCGACGATGACGATCACGTTCGGCACCAGGCCGGAGTAGCGGCACTTGATGTCAAGGAACTTCTCCATCCCGATGTCGGCGCCGAAGCCGGACTCCGTGACGGTGTAGTCGGCGAGCTTCAGGGCGATCTGGTCCGCGACGATCGAGGAGTTGCCGTGCGCGATGTTGGCGAACGGTCCGGCGTGCACGAACGCCGGGGTGCCCTCGAGGGTCTGGAGGAGGTTGGGCTGGATGGCGTCCTTCATCAGGACGGCCATGGCGCCGGCCACGCCGAGATCCTCGCAGGTCACCGGCTCGCCGGCGCGGCTGGTGCCGATCACCACGCGGCCGAAGCGCTCGCGCATGTCCTCGAGGCCGGTGGTGAGCGCGAGGATCGCCATCACCTCGCTCGCCACGGAGATGTCGAAGCCGGTGACGCGCTCGTTGCCCTTCTCGGCGTCGCCGAGGCCGATCTGGAGGCGGCGCAGGAACCGGTCGTTGACGTCGAGCACCCGCTGCCAGGTGATGCTGGCGGGGTCGATGTCGAGCCGGAACAGCCGTCCCATCTCCTCGGGCGTGAGGTCCTCGTAGCGCCGGGCCGTGATGCCCAGCCGCCGGGCGCGGTCGGCGATGCCGCGGGCGAAGCTCCCGTCGGGGCACAGCGCGCGGCCGAGCTTGGCGTTGTCCGGGTTGGCGCGCTCGTGGAGGATGCGGGCGTCGATGCCCGCGGCGACGAGGTTGTTGGCGGCGGTGACCGCGTGAATGTCGCCCGTGAGGTGGAGGTTGAAGTCCTCCATGGGCACGACCTGCGAGTAGCCGCCGCCGGCGGCGCCGCCCTTGATGCCGAACGTGGGCCCCTGGGACGGCTGGCGGATGCAGGCGAACACGCGCTGGCCGAGGTGGGCGCCGATGGCCTGGCTCAAGCCGATGGTGGTGGTGGTCTTGCCCTCGCCGAGCGGCGTGGGCGTGATGGCCGTGACGTCGATGTACTTGCCGTTCTTGCGGCGGCTCAGCCGGTCGCGCACCTCGAGGTGGACCTTGGCCTTGAACCGGCCGAACAGCTCGAGCTCGCTCGCCTCGAGTCCTGCGTCCTCGGCGATCGCCTCGATGGGCCGGAGCTTGGCGGCCTGGGCGATCGCGATGTCGGAGGGCACGGGTCTGGTGATCTTGACGGGCATCGGCCTGGGTCTCCGGCGAGCGGGTCGACGACGGGAACGCGCGATGGGCGACGGAGCGGCCACCAATCTAGCTGTACGGGCGAGGTGTTGCAGCGTTGGCGCGCGGGCGGGCGGCCGCAGCCGGCCCGTGCGGGCCGGACGCTTGGCGGGGTACCGGCAGTTGACTTGAGTCCATCGCTGGTCTAGCTTTACATGCTCGCCGCGAACTTTTCTTGGCGGCGGGCCGCTGTTTGAAAACTGAAGTCGGAGAGTGCGGAACTCGGGTGGCCCCGATAGCACCGGCGGGTACTCAGAAGCGCGCCGGGAGGGGACACCAAATTCTGAGTTTCTGTGATTCGGACGACCAAGTCGTTCGGTCAATTGAGCTATTCAAACGTTGGAGAGTTTGATCCTGGCTCAGGACGAACGCTGGCGGCGTGCCTAACACATGCAAGTCGAACGGGCTTGGGGGGCAACTCTCAAGTCAGTGGCGGACGGGTGCGTAACACGTGAGCAACATGTCCGACGG
>DATJUT010000005.1 GCA_035502185.1 Gemmatimonadales bacterium | reverse complement strand
GGAGCGCGCGAGGAGTCGAAATCGAGGCCCCCTAACGCCCTCCTGACGCTGGCTGTATAGAGTCACGGCGAGGGACACCCGGTGCGCAGGGTGATGGTGGCGGACAATCGCGAGTGGGATTGGCATGTTCCGAATTCGCGTACTCGGAGGGTTCGCGCTGGAGAGGCTGGGCGGAGGGGAGACGCCCCCTCTCCCGCAGCGCCTGGCCGAGGCGGCCCTGGCGGTGCTGGTGGTGTGCGGTGATCTCGGCTGCACCCGGGAGCGCCTCATGGCGCTCCTCTGGCCCGAGAGCGACGAGGCCCGCGGCCGTCACAGCCTGCGCGACGCCCTCCACGCCATCCGACAGGTTCTTGGCCCGGACGCCGTGCGCTCGGCTGGCGACCTCCTGCGGCTCGATCCCGCCGTCGTTGACTCCGATGTCCGCAACCTCACAGAGGCTCTGGCCGCCGACCGGGCAGCCGAGGCGGTTCGCGCGTACGGGGGCCCCCTGCTCGACGGCTTCCACGTAGACAGCGTGCCCGAGTTCGAGCGCTGGCTGGATGGGGAGCGCAGCCGGCTGGCGCGCGAGTACTCCGAGGCGCTGGACCGCCTGGCCACGGCCGCTGAGCGCGCGGGCGCATGGGATGAGGCGGCGGGCTGGTGGGCGCGGGCCGTCGAGCACGATCCACTGAACTCTCGCGCCGTCATCCGGCACGTGGAAGCGCTGGCCGCGATGGGCGACCGCGCCAACGCCCTGAAGGTGGCCGACGCGCACGCGCGCCGACTGCGACAGGAGCTCAACCTCGAGCCCGACCGTGACGTCCTGGCCAGGATCGAGCGGATCCGGAGGAGGGAACGTCCGGGGCCGCCCGATGGGGCGCGGGAGCTCGCCGCCGCACGGGCGACAGATCGGCCGCAGCCCGCCGAGTCCCTCCGGCACGTCGAGCCGCCGGCCGTTCCGAGCGCCGGGACGACGCTGACAGGGGCCACGCCGGCCCGCGCGACGCAGCAGTTGCCGCGCTGGGCGCCGTGGGTCGGCATGGTGGCGGCCGTGGCAATCGTGGCACTGGTCGCGATGCAGGTCTTAAGGGGCCGGCCGCTGATCGTCACGGCCTCCGACTTCACCCAGGTCACGAACGATCCAGGCGTCGAGTTCCAGCCCGCCATCTCCCCGGACGGAAGAGACGTGGCGTACGTCGCCGGGCCGATCGGATTGCCGCGCCCCTTCGTGCGGAGCACCGGCAACGTCACGAGCACCGCGGCGATCCTCCTTGGCGACGCGACATTGGGCAGCGGCTGGTTACCGGCCTGGAGCCCGGACGGCCAGCACGTGCGGTTTCTAGGCTGCAAGATGGACTGGTTTTCGACGTGCGGCTGGATGGAAACGGGGCGGCTGGGTGGCCTGGCGCGGCCGATCCTGCGCGACACGAGAGTCTTCCCCGAAGTGCTAAGGGGCACGGCCGCGTGGTCCCCCGACGGCGCGCGGGTGGCCTTCGTCGTCCAAGACACGATCTTCACCGCCTCGGCGGCCGACACGGCCCGACACCGCGTCGCGATTCACCGGGTGGGCCGCGCGGAGCCGCATTCGCTCACCTGGTCACCGGACGGCAGTTTCATCGCCTACGTCAACGGCCATAGCTTGTGGCGCATCGGCCAGTATAGAGTGGCGTCGGCTTCCATCTGGATCGTCAACGCCGAGGGCGGCGAGCCGCAGCGGGTGACCGATGAGGACCACCTGAACGCGAGCCCGGGCTGGCTCGATGCGCGGCACCTGCTGTTCGTGTCGGATCGCGACGGCTCGCGCGCGCTCTATGTCGTCGAGGTCGGCCCGCATGGCGCGCACGGTGTGCCGAGGCTGGTCCCGGGTGTGGCAGACCCGCATTCGATCTCCTACTCCGCCGACTCCAAGAAGTTGGCCTACTCGAAGCTGACCATCCGGCAGAACATCTGGTCTTATCCTCTCGACCGCTCCACGCCGGTCTCTATCCGCGACGGCCGTCCCCTGACGATCGGCAACCAAGTGATCGAGTGGCACGACGTGTCGCCGGACGGGCGGTGGCTCGTGTACAACGGCAATCGCCGCGGCAACTCGGACCTCTACAAGACTCCGCTGGCTGGAGGAGAGCCCGTCCCCCTGACCGAGACGCCTGCAGACGAGGCCCATCCACGCTGGTCGCCGGATGGCAGGGAGATCGCCTTCGACGTCAGGGGGGCCCGTTCCACGACGTGGGTGATGTCCGCAGAGGGAGGCAGGCCCGTTCGTATCATCGATTCACCGTACGGGAGTACCAGCACTAGGCCCAAGTGGTCCCCCGACGGTCTGCGGATCGTGGTTCTGCGGGGAGGGCAAGACGATTGGCGCGCCTGGCTGGTTTCTCGTGACAGTGTCGGCGGGCGGTGGCATGAGCCGACCATGCTCGCCGACGTCCAGTGCTGGCCCGTCGCCTGGACCTCTGACGGGCGCGGCGTGCTCTGTGAATCTGGTGCGGGGGAGATATTCCGCCTCTCGGCGACGGGACGGGTCGAGTGGAGGCGGGCGCTCGGTTTCGCCCTCTTCGAAGACCTACGCTACTCTCGTGACGGCGCAACCGTGTACTTCTCGGGCACGCATCGGGATGGAAGGCGGGGCGTCTGGGCGATCGCCGACGGCGGTCGCGGCGCGGTGCGCCTCGTCGTCGCGTTCGACGACCCCGCCCTAGGAGGCACTCCGTGGGTGAGCGTCGGCGCCGATCGGCTCTACCTCTCCGTGGCGGAGTTCGAGAGCGACATCTGGGTAGCGACGCTGCACTGGTGACGGGCACCGCTCCGGCG
>DATJUT010000004.1 GCA_035502185.1 Gemmatimonadales bacterium | reverse complement strand
CGCGTGGAGCTCCCCGTGGTGGGTGATCGTGCTCCTGGCCCTGGTCGTCACCTGCTGGGGCGGCGGATTCGACGTGCTGTACTCCCTCCAGGACGAGCAGTTCGACCGGGAGCACGGGCTCCGCTCCATGACGGTGGCCCTGGGGCCCGGGCCAGCCATCGCGGTGGCGCGCGGGCTGCACCTCGGCGCCGCGGTGGCACTGGTGGCATTCGGCGTAGCAGCTGGGTTTGGCGCTTGGTATCTGGCCGGCGTGGTGGTCGCCGTGGTCTTGCTCATATGGGAGCACCGGCTCGTGCATCCGGGAGATTACTCGAAGCTGGATGCCGCCTTCTTCGCCATGAACGGGATCATCTCTGCCGCGGTGATGATGGGTGCGATAGCCGACGTGGTGCTCCGGTGATGATTCCAGGGAGGGGCGGCTCCAAGAGGCGGGGCGGCGGCACGACGCGGCGACCGCCGGGAGCACCGCGCAAGCCGCCGCCGCCGCGGCCGCCGTCGCATGGCGTGCGTCGGCCGGCTCCGAACCGGAGGGGTGGATGACCCGTCTGCCTGTCGTCATGGCGATAACCGGAGCGTCAGGTGCTCCCTACGGCCTCAGGCTGCTCCAGGTCCTGGCGGGTGCCGGCGTTCCGGTGTGGCTCGTCGTGTCGGCGCACGGCTGGAGGCTGCTGCGTGAGGAGTGCGGCATCGGCGACGCGGAGGCACTGGCCGGGAGCATGGGAGTGTCGTGGAAGCACGTGGAGCTGTTCGGGGACGACGACCGGGGCGGACGGCCGGCGTCGGGCTCCGCTCGGACACGGGGGATGGTGATCTGCCCGTGCTCCATGGCGACGCTGGCCGGGATCGCGGCGGGGAACAGCCGGAGCCTGATCGAGCGGGCGGCGGACGTGGTGCTGAAGGAGCGCCGCCGGCTGGTGCTGGTGCCGCGCGAGGCGCCGCTGTCGCTGCTGCACCTCAGGAACATGGTGGCGGTGACGGAGGCGGGGGCGACGGTGATCCCGGCCTCGCCGGGCTTCTACCACCGGCCGAAGTCGATCGGGCAGCTGGTGGACTTCGTGGTCCAGCGGGTGGTGGACCACCTGGGCGTGGAGGCGGATCTCGTACCGAGGTGGGCGGGCGGGGCGCCGCGGCGGCGCTGATGCGGCTGGGTCTGATCGCGGACACGCACGGCCAGGTGCGCTCCGGGGTGCACGACGTGTTCGCGAAGGTGGACCGCATCCTGCACGCGGGCGACGTCGGGGACGGCGCGGTCCTGGACGAGCTGGAGCTGCTGGCGCCGGTGACGGCCGTCTACGGCAACGTGGACATCCGGTTGCGGCGCCGGCTGCCCCGGGTGGCGGAGATCGAGCTCGACGGCTTCAGGTTCGTGGTGACGCACGGTGACCAGTTCGGCTCGCCGGAGCCGGAGGAGCTCAAGTCGGCGTTCCCTGCTGCGGACGTCATCGTGTTCGGGCACACGCACCGGCCGGTGATCCGTGACCTGCCGGACTTCACGGTCGTGGTGAACCCGGGCTCGGCCGGGCCGCGGCGCTTCGACCTGTCGCCCTCGGTGGCGATCATGGAGACGGAGCCCGGGATCCCGCCGCGGGTCCGCATCGTGCCCCTCAGCTAGCGGCGGGCCCCTCGGCGGCGAGCCACGCCGCCAGCGGCGTGGTGGACTCGAACTCCTCCGGGTGCTGGCGGAACCAGCTCATCACCAGCAACAGCTCGTCCATCTCGGGCGCGGTGCGCGCGGCGGGGCCGCCGGCGTCCTGGCCGGCCCAGCGCTCGACCGCCCCGGCGAAGGCGCTGCGCTCGATGGGCGTCCGCGGCCACGGGGCGAGCGCCCGCACCAGCCCGCGATGCACCAGGTACACGCGATCGTCGTGCCCGCCGCCGCGCGCGGCCGGCGTCCGGTCGCGCACGCCGTAGACGAAGGTGAGCGCCTCGGTCGCCGCCCGCAGGCGGGAGACGGCCGCGAACAGCGACTCCAGCGCCTCGAGCTTCTCGCGCCAGCCGGCCGCACGCTCGAAGTCGCGGGCGTCGGAAGCCTCCGCCATCGCGTCCACCACGCGGTCGAGGGGCGCGACGGCCCGGCTCTCGAGAAAGGCGGCGGCGTGCGCGACCGCGCCCCCGTACGCCTCGGCCGTGCACTTGGCCGCACAGGGACCGAGGCAGGTGCCCAGCTCGTGGCGCAGGCAGGCGGCCGGGATCTCGGCCGCGCCGAACAGGTCCTCCTGGCCGGCGTAGCGCAGCGGGCGGTCCTGCGCGCAGTCGCGGAGCCGCAGCAGGTCGGCGAGAACGCGCACGGCGTCGGCGGTGCGCCAGTGACTCTGGAACGGCCCGTAGTAGCGCGCGGCGCGGTCGGTGGTGTGCTCGGTGACCTTGAGCTTGGGCGCGACGCCGCCGGTCAGCTTGACGAAGACCATCCGGCGCCGGGTGCGGTTGCCCCGGACGTTGGAGAAGGGCCTGAGGCGCGCGATCAGGCGCAGCTCCTCGAGCAGCGCCGCGAACTCGCTCGGCTGGTAGCGCCAGGTGATGTCCGCCGCGGCACGCACCAGGTGCGCCGCCTTGCTGTCGGGCCAGGGGGCCGAGAAGTAGCTCAGCAGCCGGGCCCGCAGGTCCTTCGCCTTGCCGACGTAGAACACGCCGCCGTCGGCGTCCAGGAACTGGTACACGCCGGGCCGGCGCCGGGCGGACGCCTTGACGCGCTCGCGCAGCGCGTCGAGGGCGACGGTGGCCGGAGCGGCGAGCAGGGCTAGTGCTGGCATCCGGGACAAAAGTAGGTGGCCCGCGCGTCCACCGCGTGGGTCAGGACGATGCGCCGGCCGCAGCGGCGGCACGGCCGGCCCGCGCGGCCGTACACGGCCAGGCGCGACTGGTAGGCCCCCGCCTCGCCCGTGCCGGTGCGGTAGTCGCGGACCGTGGTGCCGCGGCGCCGGATCGAGCGCCGGAGGATCGTGAGCAGGTGGCCGTGGAGCCGCCGCACCTCCGCGGGGGTGACCGCGTTCGCCGCACGCGACGGGTCGATGCCGGCGCCCCACAGCGCCTCGTTCGCGTAGATGTTGCCGACGCCGGCGAGGCGCCGCTGGTCCATCAGGGCCTTCTTGACCGCGAGCCTGCCGGTGGCGAGCAGCGAGGCGAGCCGCGCGGCGGTGAAGCCGCGCTCCAGGGGCTCGGGGCCGATGCGCGCCGTGTAGCGCGTCCACTCGGCCGGGGTGAGGAGGTGCACGGCCCCGAGCCGCCGCACGTCGCGGTAGGCGAGCACGCGTCCGGTCGAGAGCTGCACCCTGATGACCACGTAGCGGTCCGCCGGAGCGGTGCCCGGCGCGACGACCAGGGAGCCGGTCATGCGCGGCTGGATGACCACGCGGAGGCCGTCGTCGAGCACCAGCACGAGGTGCTTGGCCCGGCGGCCCACCGCGGTGAACCGCCGCCCGGCGAGCGCCTGCGCGAAGACGCGGGGGCCGACGCCGCGCAGGACGTCGGGCCTGGTGACCCGGACGCCGCGGATGGTCGCGCCCACCAGGTGGGGGCGGACGTCTCGTGCGATGGTTTCGACCTCGGGAAGCTCGGGCACCGGCCTACCGCCGTCTGGAGATCTCCCGCCAGCCGATGTCCCGGCGGAACTGCTTCCCCTCGAACCCGATCGCCTCGGCCGCCGCCCGGCTCTTCTCCGCCGCGTCGGCCACGGTCGGGCCGGTGGCGGTCACGGCGAGCACCCGGCCGCCCGCGACCTGGAGCGAGCCGTCACTGCCGGTCGACGTGCCGGCGTGAAACACGTGGACGTCCGGGTCCGCCTCGAGGTGGGCCGGCACGGTGATCGGGGCCCCGCTCTGGGGGCTGTCCGGATACCCGGCGGCGGCGAGGACGGTGGTGACCGCGGCGCACCGGGCGTCCCCGAGCGTATGCCCCGGTGGCATCCACCCGCCCTCGGCGACCAACCGGAGCACGGGGAGCACGCCACCCGGGAGCACGGGGAGGATTGCTTGTGCCTCGGGATCACCAAACCGGCAGTTGAACTCGATCACGCGGATGCTGCCGTCCTTCATGATCATCAATCCAGCGTAAAGCATTCCTCTATAAGGTGCTCCCATATTCCGAAGGGCAGCCAGCGTGGGCTCGAACACCTGGTCGGCGACCTTCGCGAGCAGCGCCTCCGAGGCGATGCTAACTGGGCTGTATGCTCCCATGCCACCGGTGTTGGGGCCCTGATCGCCGTCCTTGAGTCGCTTGTGATCCTGGGCGGGCGGCAGCACTGCGAAATGCTCCCCGTCGGTCAGGGCGAGCACGGACAGCTCCTCCCCGTCGAGGTACTCCTCGACGAGGATCTCGGCGCCGGCCGCCCCGAAGGCGCGGTCCCTGAGCATCGCCCCTGCCGCGGCCTGGGCCTCGCTCCGGGACCGGCAGACGATGGCGCCCTTGCCGGCGGCGAGGCCGGAGGCCTTCACGACGAGAGGCTCGGCGTGCTGGCCGATGTAGCGGGCGGCGGAGTCGTAATCGGTGAAGGTGCGGGCGGTGGCCGTCGGAATGCCGTGTTCGAGCATCAGGCCCTTGGAGAAGGCCTTGGACGACTCGATCCGGGCGGCGGCGGCGGTCGGTCCGAAGGCCGGGATCCCGGCCTTGGCGAGGCGGTCCACCAGGCCGGCCGCGAGCGGTGACTCCGGTCCGACCACGACGAGGTCGACGCGCTGGTCGAGGGCGGCCTGCGCGATCTTCTCGACGTCGCTGGACGTGCCGGGGAGGTTGGTGGCGAGGTGGGCGGTGCCCGCGTTGCCCGGGAGGCAGAACAGGGTCGCCTGCGGGGCGTCACGCCGGATCGCCCAGAGCAGGGCGTGCTCACGGCCTCCGGCGCCGACGACCAGGATTCTCACTGGCTGCCGGGACCGCGGAAGGCGCTCTGGAAGGCGTCGCGCGCCTTCTTGGCGACGCCGGCGACGGCATCGACGGCGCCCTTCGCCTGCTCGGCGTAGTACTTGCCCGCCTCGCCGAGGTCCGCGGTCAGGGGCTGCTTCTCGTCGTCGGACCCTCGGCGCGGGTATTCACCGCGGAGGATGCGGTCGTACTCGCCGCCCGCGACCCAGCGCTGCAGCTCGGCGGCGCGCAGGGTGTGGAACGGGTGCGTGTGCCCGAGGATGTTGAGCACCTTGTAGATCGTATCCATCGCGTCGCCGCCCTCCTCGTATTCCTTCGCCTGGGTGAGGAAGGCGTCGAGGTTCATCTCGGTCATGTTGCCGCCGCCCGCCAGCTTCATGAACATGCGCATCGAGGCGATCGGGTCCTGGCTCGCCAGCAGTCCCGCGCGGTCGCTCGACAGCTCGCTCTTCCGGAACCATTCCAGCAGCGCGATCTGGATCGGCAGGAGCGCGATGCCCGCCAGGAAGGGCAGGTTGCGGAAGCCGAACTCGAGGATGATGACGAGGATGGTGTGATAGAGCGCGTGGCCGCTGATGACGTGGCCCAGCTCGTGGCCGAGGATGGTGCGCAGCTCTTCGTCGTCGAGGAGCGCGAGGGCGCCCGAGTTCAGGACGATGAACGGGTGGTCCATCCCGAACGCGCCCGCGTTGACGAGCGGCGTCTGCGAGACGAACAGGTCCGGGCGCGGCGACCAGTCCATCGTCGTGCAGGCGTCGGTGAAGGCCGCGTGCACCCGGGGGAACTGGTTGGGCCCCACCCGCACGGCGTTGGCCTGGAACAGCAGCCGCACCCCGCGCTCGCCGAAGAAGCCGTACACTTTCCGCACCACCTCGTCGAAGCCGGGAATGGCGCGCAGCGTGCTCAGCGCGGCCCGGTCGGCCGCGTGCTCCCAGGCGCGCGACGAGATCTGGGTCAGCACGGTGCGCGGCCGACGCGCCGGCAGTTCCTGATTGGCGTCCGTCATGGCGTCTCCCAGAGGGTTCCGACAGCCCTACGCGGCACCGGGTGCCTCGTTTCAGGCACTAGGCGGCCAGCGCCCGGTCGAGGTCGGCGAGGAGGTCGTCCGGGTCCTCGATGCCGACCGACAGCCGGACCAGCCCGTCGGTGAGTCCCATCGCTTCGCGCATCGCCTTCGGCACGGCGGCGTGCGTCATCGTCGCCGGGTGGCCGATCAGGCTCTCGACGCCGCCCAGGGACTCGGCCAGGGCGAAGATCCGCGTCCGCTCGACGACGCGACGCGCACGCTCCAGGGACCCCGCCTCGAACGACAGCATGCCGCCGAAGCCCGACATCTGCCGGCAGGCCAGCTCGTGCTGCGGGTGGCTCGGCAGCCCCGGATAGAACACCGCCTTGACCCGTCCGTCGGCCTGGAGCCAGGTCGCGATGCGGCGGCCGTTCGCGTCGTGCTGGCGCATGCGGAGCGCCAGGGTCTTGGTGCCGCGCAGCACCAGCCAGCAGTCGAACGGGCCCGGCACGGCGCCGACCGACTTCTGGAGGAAGGCGAGCTGCTCGGCCAGGTCGTCGCGCCGCGACACCACGATCCCCCCGATCATGTCGGAGTGCCCGTTGAGGTACTTGGTGGTGGAGTGGACCACCAGGTCGGCGCCGTGCTCGAACGGCCGCTGGAAGATCGGGGTCGCGAAGGTGTTGTCCACCACGTACAGCAGCTTCCGCGACGCCGCCAGCGCGCCGAGCGCGCCCAGGTCGGCCAGCCGCATCATCGGGTTGGTCGGGGTCTCGACGAACAGCATCCGCGTCGCCGGCCGGATGGCGCGCTCGACGGCCGCCGGGTCGCGCGTGTCCACGTAGCTGAAACTCAGGCCGAGCCGCGCGCGGACCTGCTCCATCAGCCGGTGGGTGCCGCCGTACACGTTCTCGCCGCAGATCACGTGGTCGCCCGCCGAGAGCAGCGTGAGCACCGAGTCGATGGCGGCCATCCCCGAGGCGAAGGCGTGGCCGTGGGTGCCGCCCTCGAGCGCGGCGACGTTGCGCTCCAGCGCCTCGCGGGTGGGGTTGCTGACCCGGGCGTACTCGTGTCCCTTGTGATGACCGAGCGCGGACTGCACGTAGGTGGAGGTCTGGAAGATCGGCATCGTCACGGCGCCGGCGAGCGGCTCCGGCTCCTGTCCAGCGTGCACGGCCCGGGTAGGCAAGGCGTTGTCGAGGTCGTGGTCCCGGATGCGCGTCATGCACGGCTCGGCGATGAGGAGATTCCGGCGAACCTTACACCGGGGGCCCGTGCGCCAGCAAGCGGCGGCGGCTCGCGCTCCACCGGGCGGAGGCGGCCCGTGGGCCGGCAGGACGCCGCCCGCCTGGGGGCGGCGAGTGTCGGCCGGCCTTCGGCCGGCGGCCGGCGGCGCGAACGGCGGCCCACGAACCGGCTCGCCTACGCCGCGCCCGGCGGGGGGGCGCCGTGCGAAGGTCCCTACACGCTGTTGACACCCGGTCGGGCGCGGTCTTAGGCTAGGCGCGTGAGCGGCGACCGCGCGATGAGCTGCCTGGTGGTGGACGACGAGCCGCACCTGCGGAGCATCCTGGCGCGGCTCCTGACCGGCGAGGGGTTCGCCTGCCGGCAGGCCGGCAACGGCCGCGAGGCCCTGGCCGAGCTGGAGCGGGTGCCGGCGGACCTGGTGGTCAGCGACATCCGGATGCCGGAGATGGACGGCATGCAGCTGCTGCCGGAGGTGCGCCGGCGGTGGCCCGACACTGCCGTGGTGATGGTGACGGCGGTCTCGGACGTGAAGAGCGCGATCTGGTGCCTGACGCAGGGTGCGCTGGACTACGTCGCCAAGCCGTTCCAGGTCGAGGACGTCCAGGCACGGGTGCGCCAGGCGCTGGAGAAGCGCCGCCTCATCCTGGAGAACCGGGACTACCAGCAGAACCTCGAGCGCAAGGTCGACGTGCAGGCCCGGCGCATCGAGGAGCTGTTCGTCGTCGGCGTGCAGTCGCTGGCGCACGCGCTCGAGGCGAAGGACCCCTACACGCGGGGCCACTCCGCGCGCGTGGCCAGCTACGCGACGACGGTCGCGCGGGCGCTGGGGCTGGATGCGGCGGCGCTCGAGGAGCTGCGGATCGGCGCGGAGCTGCACGACGTGGGGAAGATCGGCGTGCGGGAGTCGGTGCTGAACAAGCCCGCGAAGCTGACCGAGGACGAGTACCTGCACATCATGGAGCACACGGTCATCGGCGAGAAGATCCTGACGCCGCTCCTCAAGGACCGGCCGCGCATCCTCCAGGTGGTGCGGTCGCACCACGAGCGGGTCGACGGCGGCGGGTTGCCGGACGGCCTCGCGGGCGAGGCCATCCCGTTCGCGGCCCGCATCGTGACCGTGGTGGACGCGTTCGACGCCATGACCACCGGCCGCGCCTACCGGCCGCCGCTGCCGCCGCCGTCGGTGATGGACGAGCTGCGCAAGGAGGCGGGCCGCCAGTTCGACCCGGCCGTGGTCGCGGCGTTCGAGCGGTCCTTCGCCGACCTCACGGCGCTCCCCATCGCCACCCCCATCCCCGTCGGCGCCCTGCACGACGCCGCGGTGGCCGCGCTCTCCCGCTGACCTCGAACCTGATGCGCTCGGTGTCGGGCCTCCGCGGCATCGTGGGGGAGGACCTGGTGCCGGCCGTGGTGACGCGGTACGCGCAGGCGTTCGGCGCCTGGGTCGCGGGCCGCGGCGGTCGGACGGTGGCGCTGGCGCGGGACTCGCGCCAGTCGGGCCCTGCCTTCGTGGCGGCCGCGGCGGAGGGCCTGGTGGCCGCGGGGGTGGACGTCGTGGACCTGGGGATGGTGCCGACGCCGACCGCCCAGCTGGCGGTGGAGACGCTGGAGGGCGGGCTGGGCGGCGGGATCGTCGTCACCGCGAGCCACAATCCCGTCGAGTGGAACGCCCTCAAGTTCGTGGGCAGCGGCGGCCGCTTTCTCGCCAAGGGGCAGGCGGAGGAGTTCTTCGCGCTGGTGGACGCGGGCGGCGAGCGTCCCGCTGCGCGCCCCGGCACGCGGCGGCGCGACGAGGGCGCCGTGCGGCGGCACCTCGACCGGGTGCTGGGCCTGCCCTGGCTCGACCTGGCCGCGATCCGCCGGCGCCGCTTCCGGGTGGGCCTGGACTGCGTGCGCGGCGCCGGCGCGACGATCATGCCGGCGCTTCTGGAGGAGCTGGGCTGCGCCGTGCAGGCGATCCACCTCGAGCCGGACGGGCGCTTCCCGCGCGAGCCCGAGCCGATCCCCGAGCATCTCGGCGAGCTGGGCGCGCTGGTGCAGCGGACGAAGAGCGACCTCGGGATCGCGGTGGATCCGGACGTGGACCGGCTGGCCCTGGTGGACGAGGCCGGCCGCCCGATCGGCGAGGACTACACGCTCGCATTCGCCGTCCGGGCGGTGCTGGCGCGGCGGCGTGGCCCGGTGGTGACCAACCTCTCGACCAGCCTGGTGGTGGACGACGCGGCGCGCGCGCACGGCGCGGCGGTCGAGCGCGCGCCGGTGGGCGAGGCGAACGTCGTGGAGCGGATGGCCGAGTGCGGCGCGGTGATCGGCGGGGAGGGGAACGGCGGCGTCATCCTGCCGGAGGTGCACCTGGGGCGCGACGCGCCCGTGGCGGCCACGCTGGCGCTGGCGCTCCTCGCGGACCGGGGCGGGAGCGTGGCGGCGCTGGTGAACTCCGCGCCGCGCTACACTATTGTTAAGGCCAAGGTGGCCCGGCCCTCCGGATCGCTGGAGCCGTGCTACGCCGCGCTGAGCGCGGCGGTGACGGGGGCCGCGGCGGACCGGCAGGACGGTTTGCGGCTGGCGCTGGCGGATCGCTGGGTGCACGTGCGGCCCTCGGGCACCGAGCCGGTCGTGAGGATCATCGCGGAGGCGCCGACGCGGCAGGACGCGGAGGCGCTGGTGGAGCGCGGCAGGGCGGCGCTGGCCGAGAGCGGGAGGTAGCGGCATGTGCGGAATCGTCGGGTACGTCGGGCCCCGGAAGGCGCTGCCGGTGCTGCTCGAGGGGCTCAAGCGCCTGGAGTACCGCGGATATGATTCCGCCGGGGTCGCGCTGATCGTCGACGGGCGGCTGGTCGTCCACAAGTCGGCCGGCAAGATCGCGACGCTCGAGGCGCAGCTGGGCCGGGACGCGCAGCCCGGGACGGTCGGGATCGCCCACACGCGCTGGGCCACGCACGGCGCGCCCACGAGCAAGAACGCGCACCCCCACACCGACTGCGCGGGCCAGATCGCGGTGGCCCACAACGGGATCATCGAGAACCACACGTCGCTGCGGCAGATGCTCGTGGCGAAGGGCCACAGGTTCGCCTCGGAGACCGACACCGAGACGCTGGCGCACCTGATCGAGCAGTTCTACCAGGGCTCGCTCGAGCAGGCGGTGGCGGCGGCGCTGCAGGAGGTGGAGGGCACGTACGGGATCGTGGTGATCTCGACCAAGGAGCCGAGCACGATCGTCGCGGCGCGGAGCGGCAGCCCGCTGCTGCTCGGGATCGGCAACGGCGAGAACTTCGTGGCGTCGGATCCCTCGGCGGTGCTGGCCTACACGCGATCCGTGGTGTACCTCGACGAGGGGAATCTCGCGGTCGTGACGCCGGCGGGCTATCAGGTGAAGGATCGGCACGCGGTGCCGCTGAGCAAGGAGGTCAGCCAGATCGAGTGGGATCTCGCGACCATCGAGCGCGGCGGGTTCCCGCACTTCATGCTCAAGGAGATCTGCGAGCAGCCCGAGAGCATCCGCAACGTGCTGCGCGGGCACCTGCTCGAGGAGGAGGGCGGCGCGCGCCTGGGCGGCCTCAACCTCTCGCACGAGGCGCTGGCGGGGATCAACCGCATCGTACTCACCGCCTGCGGCACCTCGTGGCACGCGGCGCTCGTGGGCGAGTACATGCTGGAGGAGCTGGTCCGGCTGCCGGTGGAGGTCGAGTACGCGTCCGAGTTCCGCTACCGCAATCCGCTGGTCGACGAGCACACCCTGGTGATCGTGATCTCGCAGTCCGGCGAGACCGCCGACACGCTCGCCGCGCTGCGCGAGGCGAAGCGGCGGGGCGCCCACACGCTGGGCATCGTGAACGTGGTGGGGAGCACCATCGCGCGCGAGACCGACGGCGGGATCTATCTCCACGCGGGACCCGAGATCGGCGTCGCCTCCACCAAGGCGTTCACCAGCCAGATCGCCGCGCTGGCGCTGTTCACCTTGTACCTGGGCCGGCTGCGCTCGCTGTCGATCCTCCAGGGTCGCGAGATCGTGAAGGCGCTGCGCAAGCTGCCCGAGCAGCTGGAGGCGGTGCTCGCCAAGCGGCGGGCGATCGAGGAGCTGGCGGAGCGCTACACCCGGGCCTCCAACGTCCTCTACCTCGGCCGGGGCTACAACTTCCCGGTGGCGCTCGAGGGCGCGCTCAAGCTCAAGGAGATCTCGTACATCCACGCGGAGGGCTACCCCGCGGCGGAGATGAAGCACGGCCCCATCGCGCTGATCGACGAGCTGATGCCGGTGGTGTTCGTCGCCCCGCGCGACGCGGTGCACGCCAAGATCGTGTCCAACATCGAGGAGGTGCGGGCGCGCGGCGGCCAGGTGATCGCGGTCGTCACCGAAGGCGACAGCGAGATCACGGCGCTGGTGGACCACGCCATCGCCATCCCCGAGACGCTCGACTTCCTGACGCCCATCCTCAGCTCGGTCCCGCTGCAGCTGTTCGCGTACCACATCGCCGTGCGGCGGGGCTGCAACGTGGACCAGCCGCGCAACCTGGCCAAGAGCGTGACGGTCGAGTAGCCCGTGCGGGTGGTGCTGCAGCGCGTGAGCCGCGCCGCGGTCCGCGTCGACGGCCAGACCGTCGGCGGGATCGGGCGCGGCTTCGTCGTGCTGGCGGGCTTCGCACCGGGCGACGCCGAGCCGGCCCTGGCGTGGATGGCGGACAAGATCGCGGGGCTGCGGGTGTTCGGCGACGCGGAAGGCAAGATGAACCTGCCCCTGGCCGAGGTGGGGGGCGGCGTCCTGGTGATCTCGCAGTTCACGCTGTACGGCGACGCGTCGAAGGGCCGGCGGCCCTCGTTCGTCGGCGCGGCGCCGCCCGGGGAGGCGGAGGCGCTGTACGACCGGTTCGTGGCGATGCTGCGGGAGCGCGGGCTGCCGGTCGAGACCGGGCGGTTCGGCGCGATGATGGAGGTGGAGATGGTGAACGAGGGGCCGGTGACGCTGGTACTCGAGAAGGCGTGAGAGGTGCGGGGTGAGAGGTGAGAAGGCGGGGTGAAGAGTGAGAGGGCGAGGTGAGCGGTGAGAAGCGAGTGGTGAGTGCCGGCCACGGGGTGCCGATCGTGCTCGCGTCGTCCTCGCCCCGCCGCCGCGAGCTGCTGACGCTGCTGGGGCTGGACTTCGAAGTGGCCCCCGCCGATCTCGACGAGACGTGGCGCAACGGCGAGCCGCCGGCGGCCCACGCCGAGCGGCTGGCGCGCGAAAAGGCGGCGGCGCGCGTGCGGGCGGGCGCCGTGGCGATCGGGGCCGATACCATCGTGGTCGTGGACGGCGCGATTCTGGGCAAGCCCGCCGACGCCACGGAGGCGGGCGCGATGCTGCGCCGCCTCGCGGGCCGCGAGCACGAGGTGTTCACCGGCGTGGCGGTCGCGTACGACGGGAAGGCCGCCTCGGGCACCTCGCGCACGCGGGTGAGGTTCCGCGCGCTGGACGACGCAACGATCGGCGAGTACCTCGCGACCGGCGAGCCGCTGGACAAGGCCGGCGCCTACGGCGTCCAGGGCTACGGCGCGGTGCTGGTCGAGCGGATCGAGGGCGACTACTTCACGGTGATGGGACTGGCGCTCGGCCTGCTGGTGGACCTGCTCGGCCGGGTCGGTCTGCGCTACCGGTTCGGGAAGGTCACGCCGGCGCTCTAGCCCGCCGCCACGGAGGGCCCTGCGCGTAGCGCGCCAGGGCCAGCCGCACCTTCTCGACCACGTCCTCCGTCCGGATCCGCGCCATCCGCCCCAGGCGGTGCTCCATCGAAACCGGGTAGTCCTCGCCGGGATCGCCGTAGGCGTCTACCAGCAGGTCCGTGAACCGCCGGTACGGCCCCACCCGCTTCGGGTTGTTGTAGCCGTACAGCCCGACCGCCGGCACGTTCATCGCGACCGCCATGTGCAGCGGGCCGGTGTCCGGCGAGATCACGACGTCGCAGGCGTCGATCAGGCCGAGCAGCGTTCTGAGCCCGCTCCCGAGCGCGTCGATGGGCTGCCCGCCGGCGCGCTCCAGAATGCCATCGGCGGCCTCCCGCTCGATGGCCGTGGTGCCGCCCAGCAGCACGCAGCGCGCCCCGGTCTCGCGCACCAGAGCGGTCGCCGTCTGGGCGTAGCGCTCCGGCATCCAGTTCTTTTCCCGCTTGCTGGAGGCGACCACCAGCCCCACCAGGGGCCCGTTCCCGGCGTCGGCCACGAGCGCGTGGGCGGCCGCGCGCTCCTCCCCGTTCGGCCCGAGGTTCCAGCGCGGCTCGCCGTGCGGCACGCCGAGGCATTCGATGAACTCGAAGTACTGGTCCTGGACGTGCTGCGGCGGGTGCGGCGGGATCCGGTGCGTGGTGAACAGCCAGTTGCCGTCGCGCGAGCGCGCGAAGTCGAAGCCGAGCTTGACCGGGGCCCGCGCCAGCCGGGTGACGATGCCCGCCTTGAAGTACACCTGGAGGTTGAGCAGCAGGTCGAACGGCCGCGCCTTGAGCTGGCGCCGCACGTCGGCATAGGCGCCGAGCCCGAGCGCGCGCTGGAAGACGACGACGTCGTCCACCAGCGGGTGGCCCCGGACCATCAGCGCGGGCCCCGGCTGCAGCACCCAGGTGACGTGGGTGGCGGGCGCGTGACGCTTGAGGGCGTCCAGCAGCGGCAGCACGTGCACCGCGTCGCCCAGCGCGCTCATCATCACGATGCCGAGACGGCCGCCCGTCCAGGGAGGCAGCGGCTTCACGGCTCCCCCGTGAGGTAGGCGACGCTGAACAGCGCCCGGTCGGCGCCCGTGAGATGCTCGCCCCGGATCGCGTTCCACTTGTCCCACGAGCGCTGGAAGCGCGCGAGGTTGCGGGCGCGCTCGGCGTCGCCGTCGCCGCGCATCGGGCGGCAGGTGTCCACGTCGATGAGCCAGGCGCGGGGAGCGCCCGCGCCGGGAGCGCTCACCACCAGGTTGCGAAGCTGCAGGTCCGGGTGCACCCAGCCGAGATCGTGGAGCCGGCGCACCAGGCGCCCCAGGACGTCCAGCACGGCCGTGCGCGCCGCGCCGGCCGGCGGCCGAGCGCCGAAGAACAGCTCGACCAGGTCGATGCCGGCCACCTGCTCGGTGGCGACGTCGGCGCGATGCCCGAAGCCGGCGCCGTAGCGCACGCCGGCGAGGACCGCGGGCGTGCTGACCCCGCCCTCGGCGAGCCGGCGCGACAGCTCGGCCTCGCGCTCGAAGCGGGGCCGGCCCCAGAACCGGTCACCCAGCAGCGGCGCGAACAGCCCGCCGTGCCGGGCGTGGCGCACCACGGCGGACGTTCCGCCGAGCGCCACGCCGTACGCCTCGCCGCGCCCGATGTAGGTGGCGCGCCCGGGCCGCGCCGCCGCCCACGCGTACAGCGTGCCGGCCGAGGCCAGCGCCTGCCGCACGGCCGCGGCGACGTCGCGCCGCGCCGCGGCCGCGCCGCCCTCGAAGGTCCAGGTTTCGAAATCCGGGGGGAGCGCCGGTGCGGGCAATCAGTACTTGGCGAGGTAGTTGGCGACGGGCTTCGACTTGCCCTTGAGCGGGATCGGCTCGCGGGCCTCGACCGCGGGCGGCTTCTTCAGCCGCTTGTACAACGGCTCCGAGATCATGATCTCGCCCTTGGCGGCCTTGGAGCACAGCCGGGAGGCCGTGTTGACCGCGTCGCCGAGGACGGTGTACTCCAGCCGCTGCTCGCTGCCGACGTTGCCCGCGAACACCTCGCCGAAGTTGATGCCGATCCCGATGTTCACCGCGGGCTTGCCGCCGGCCTCCCAGTGCTGGTTCAGCTGCACCAGGGCCTGCTGCATCTCGATCGCCGCCGCCATCGCCTTGTCCGCGTCGTCGGCCATCGACAGCGGCGCGCCCCACAGGGCCATGATCGCGTCGCCGATGAACTTGTCCAGCGTGCCGCCGTTGCGGAAGATGATCTCCACCATCTCGGTGAAGTACTCCCGCAGGAGCTGCGCGACGTCGTCGGGCTCCATCTTCTCCGACATCGGCGTGAAGCCGCGGATGTCCGAGAACAGGATCACCACCGGCCGCTTGTCGCCGCCCAGCTTGACCTCCTCCCCGTGCTCCGCGATCTGCTTGGCCAGATCGGGCGAGAAGTAGCGCTGGAAGTTCGACAGGACCAGCGCCTCGCGCCGGATCCGGTCGGACAGCTGGCTGTTCTCCATCGCGACCGACGCGACGCCGGAGAACGCGATGAGGAACTCCAGGTCCTCGTCGGTGAAGGCGTGGGTGGACGTGAGGTTGTCCACGTAGATGAGGCCGAGCACGGCGCCGTCCGAGCCCATCAGCGGCGCGCCCATGGCCGAGCGCACGCTCTGCAGGAGGATGGACTTGCCCTTGAAGCGCTCGTCCTCGGCGGCGTTGTCGGTCAGGATGGCGACGCGCTCGCTCACCGCCTTGCGGGCGATGGACTGCGGGACGTGGCGGGCCGACGCGGAGCCCTCGCCGAGGCGGCTCTTGGAGATGCGCGGCACCAGGTCGCCGGTGGTCTTCTCGCACAGCAGGATCGAGCAGCGGTCCACGTCCATCACCTGGAACGTGAAGTCCACCACCGACTCGAGCAGCTTGTCCACTTCCAGCTGGCGCGAGAGCTGCTTGGAGATCTCGAGCAGCAGCTCGAGCTTCTTGGCGCTGCGCGCGGCGGCCGGCTCGGCCGTCGCCTCCGCCGTCGGCGCGGCCGCCGCCGCGGCCTTGCCGGTCCGCTTGAGCGGGCTCTCGATGACCCCGCTGACCTCGCCGACCGGGAGCTGCCGCACGATGGTGGCGCCGGCCGGCTTGGGCACGGCGAAGCCCGCGTCCTTGGGCTGCGCGGCCGTCTTGGCGTGCTCGCGGACGTAGAAGGCGACCTTGCCGAAGGTCAGCACGTCGTTGGGCACCGCCAGCGTGTCGCTGACCCGGCTGCCATTGAGGAACGTCCCGTTGGCGGAGCCGAGGTCCTTGACCCGGACGCCGCCGTCCTCGGCGCTCAGCTGGGCGTGCTGGCGCGAGATGGTCGGCTCGTAGATGGGGATGTCGCTGTTCACGGCCCGGCCGACGACCAGGGTGACGCCCGGCTTGACGTCGATGGATTGGTCGCCAGCGGTGCTGACCAGCTTGAAGCCGTCGCTCATCTGGGATCGGGCTCCTCGGACCCCCAAAATATGCGGCCGCGCCAGGGGAGGCGCCAGCCGACGAACCTACGTGCCGCGGCGCGCCAGGGCGATGGCCCGCAGTGCCGCCTGCGCCTTCGCCAGGGTCTCCGCGAGCTCGCGCCCGGGGTCGGAATCCGCCACGATGCCGGCCCCCGATTGCACGAGGACGCGGTCGGGGAGGACCACGCAGGTGCGGATCGCGATGGCGGTGTCGAGCGCCCGCGCTCCCCAGCCGACGTAGCCGACCGCACCGGCATACGGCCCCCGGCGCACGGGCTCCAGCGCGTCGATGATCTCCATCGCGCGCACCTTGGGCGCGCCGGACACGGTGCCCGCGGGAAAGCACGCCTTGAGCGCGTCCACCGCGTCCCGCCCCGGCGCGAGGCGGCCGCGGACTTCGGATACGAGGTGCTGGACGTGGGCGTAGCGCTCGAGCGCCAGCAGCTCCCGGACCTCCACCGTGCCGTACGCGGCCACGCGCCCGACGTCGTTGCGCCCCAGGTCCACCAGCATCAGGTGCTCGGCACGCTCCTTGGGGTCCGCCGCCAGCTCCGCGGCGAGCACGGCGTCGCCCGCCGCGTCGGCGCCGCGGGGCCGCGTGCCCGCGATGGGGCGCACCGTCACCACGTCGTCCTCGACCCGCACCAGCACCTCGGGCGAGCTGCCCACCAGGGCGAAGCCGTCGAGCGCGAGGTAGAAGAGGTACGGCGCGGGATTGAGGGCCCGGAGGTAGCGGTACAGCCGCAGCGGATCCACCGCGCCCGCCACCTCGAGGCGGCGGGAGAGCACGGCCTGGAAGACGTCGCCGGCGGCGATGTGTTCCCGGATGCGCTCGACGTCGCGCCGGAACCGGTCGGGCGCATAGCCGCTGGCCGGGTCCCGCGGCGCGAGGCTTTCGTCGAGGCCCAGCGGCCCGAGGTCGCCGGGGCCGCGCAGCCGCGCCTCCAGCTCCTCGATCCGCGCCACCGCGCGGTCGTGCAGCTCGGCGCGGCGCGGCTCCGAGGCGCCGGCGGGCACGTCGGCGCTCACCACGATCCGCGCCCGGTTGTGGAGATTGTCGAGCACGATCACCGCGTCGGCGACCATGAACAGGCCGTCGGGCAGGCCGAGGTCGTCGGGCGGGGAGTCCGGCAGCCGCTCCAGGGCGCGCACCGCGTCGTAGGCGAAGTAGCCGACCGCGCCCCCGAAGAAGCGGGGCAGCTCGGGCCGCGGCGCGCCGCCGAGCGCCCGGAGGCGGGCGCCCAGGTGCTCCATCGGGTCCGCGGCGGCCTGGTCCGGTCCCCAGCCGCTCTCCGGCGTCCACCGGGCGACGCTCCGGCCCCGGTAGCGCCACGCCTCGCGGGGCTCGGTGCCCAGGAAGGTGTACCGCGCCCAGCGCTCGCCGCCGACCGCGGACTCGAGCAGGAAGGCGAACGGCGGCCGGGCGATCTTGCGCAGGACCGCGACCGGCTGGTCCGCGTCGAGCAGGCACTCCCGCACCACGGGCACGATGCCCCCCGCGGCGGCGAGCGCGATCCACGCCGCCCTGCTCGAAGCCGGCCCCGCCGCGCCGGGCGCGCTTGACCGCCCCATCAGCGCCCGCGATACTGCGGCGTCATGCCGCGCCGCACCGCTCCGCCCTTCACCGCCCTGTGCATCGTCGCCTCGATCCTCGGGATCGCCGCCGCGCCCCGGCCGGCGGCGGCGCAGGACTGGGACTCGCCCACGGTGCTCGACCTGGTGGACCACGCCATCGTCCGCCGCAGTGCCGCGTTCGCCGACACGGCGCTCCGGGACTTCAGCGCCCGCGCCCACGGCTTCGTGTTCTTCCTCGGCCAGATCGGAGAGGGGCTCTCGGAACCGCCGCGGCTCGTCAAGGCGGACCAGCTCGAGCTGCAAGTCTACTGGAAGGCGCCGAATCTCAGCAAGCAGATCATCATCGGATGGCGCGACCGGAAGGACCTGCCGACCGACATCCAGTACCACCGCGATCACCTGGGCATCGCCCTCAACAACTTCCCCGATCGCATCCGGCTCGGCGAGGGCGACGAGGTGCGGGACGTCCCGCACCCGCTGGCCCCCAACGGCCCGGACCTCTACCAGTACGCGCTCACCGACTCGCTGAGCATCCAGCTGCCGGACCGCGCCATCCGGGTGTACGAGATCGCCGTGCGCCCGCGCGACTACCAGGCGCCGCGGCTGGTGGGCTCGATCTTCCTCGACGTGGACCAGGGCGAACTGGTGCGGATGGCGTTCGAGTTCACGCGCGCCGCGTACCTCGATCCGCAGCTCGAGGACATCACCGTCGCGATCGAGAACAGCCTCTGGGCGGGACGGTACTGGCTCCCCTACCGGCAGGAGATCGCGATCCGCCGGCGCGGGACGTGGCTCGACTTCCCGGTGCGCGGGATCATCCAGGGCCGGTGGGAGATCGACGGCTACCGGTTCAACCAGGGCGTAGACGCGTACCTGTTCCACATGCCGGGCCCGGAGATCGTCTTCACGGCGCCGGAGGTGCGGGATTCGTTCCCCTGGACGAACTCCCTGGACGTGGCGATCCGCGGCGTGGGGCAGTCGGCCGGGGTCGAGGACTTCGCCGACGTGCGGGCGCAGGTGCGGGCCGTGGCGATGGGCCACGCGATCGACGGCCTGCGGCGCACCCAGCTGGGCGGGACCTCGCTGTCGGACTTCGCGCACTTCAACCGGGTCGAGGGACTGGCCCTGGGCCTGGGCGCGACGCTGCGCGGCGGCAACGACGCCACGTCCCTGCACGTCCGGGCGGGGGCGGCGACGGCGGCGACCCTGTTCACGGGCGCGGCGGAGCTGACGGCACGACACGGCGCGTGGACCTGGCGGGCGGGCGGCGCACGGGAGGTCCGCGACCTGGGCGACGAGCCGGTGATCTCCGGCGTGGTCAACTCGCTGTCGGCGCAGGAGACCGGCGCCGACTATGGCGACTACTTCCTCGCGACGACCGGCGCCGCGAGCGCGGACCTCGCCCTGAGCGGGCGGGCCTCGGTACGGCTCGCGGCCGGCTGGGAGCGGATCGGCTCGCTCGCGACCCACGCGAGCTGGGCGCGCGGAACGTTCGGGCCGAACCCGTCGGTCGGCGCCGGCGACTGGACGCGCGTGCAGCTCTCGCTGCGGCAGGCGGCGCCGTCGTTCTCGATGGAGCGGAACCTGTCGGGCCGCCTCGAGGTCGAGGGGGGCGCGGGCCCGGGCCGCTATCTGCGCGCGTACGGGCAGGTGCGCTGGCAGTTGCCGGCGGGGAGCGGCTGGCTGGTGGCGCGCGCGAGCGCGGGCGGGGCCACGGCCGACCTGCCGGCCTACCGGGCGTTCGTGCTCGGAGGCCGCGGCACGCTGCTCGGCGAGCCGTTCCGCGCCTACGCCGGCCGGGAGTCGGCCTGGGGCTCGCTGGAGCTGCGGCTCCCGGTCGGCGTGCCCGAGATACCGCTCGGCTCCTTCGCCGGGACGGGCCGGAGCGCGACGCTGATCCCGTTCGTGGCGGCCGGCTGGGTGGGCGAGCCGGTGCTGCCGGCCGTCGGCGTGCCGTCGCGCGGCGTCCGGCCGGTGCTCGGTCTCGGGCTCGGGTGGTTCCACGACATGATCCGCCTCGATGCCGGCTACGGGCTCCGGACGGGCAGGCTGGGGATGGCCGTCGACGTCAGCCGCGACTTCTGGGACATCCTGTAAGTCCGCGTTCCGCGCCGCGTTGCCGCCCCGCCGGGCGCGGAGGCATATTTCCATCGCCTTGAGGCTCCACGGGGGAAGGCGGCAGCGTGGCTGAACGGGTATTCCCCGACGAGTGGCTCGTCACGACGATCTCGGCGATGATCACGCCCGAGGCGGTCGCGGCGTTGCGGGCCGTGGCGGAGCCCACCTCCACGCTGTGGGAGCTCACCACGGCGAAGGGCTACGCCTCCGACGACCAGATTCTGGCCGCGATGTCCAAGCGGTTCCGGGTGCCGGTCGCGGAGGACGCCAAGCCCGAGCCCAAGATGAAGGAGATCATCCCCGAGGCCGTCGCGCGGCGCTACCACATCGTGCCGCTCCGGGCGACGGATTCGGTCCTCGAGGTCGCGACGGCCAACCCGTTCGACCTCGACGCCGAGAAGGGGCTCGCCTTCGCGTCCGGTCGCGAGGTGCGGATGCAGCTGCTCTCGCCCGGCAAGATCGCGTCCATCACCGACGAGATGTACCGGCCCGACAGCGTCATCGACAAGCTGCTCGAAGGCATGGAAGGCTCGGGCGAGATCGAGCAGCTCGAGCAGGAATCGCCCGAGGACGAGTTCCTGGTCAGCGCCGAGGAGGCGTCGCAGCGGCCGGTCGTCCGGCTGGTGGACCTGATCCTCTCCGAGGGCATCCTCTCGCGGGCGAGCGACATCCACATCGAGCCCGAGGAGGGCGGGTTCGCCGTCCGCTACCGCATCGACGGCGTGCTGCGGCAGGTGATGAAGGTCCCGCGGGCGGCGGGATTTCCGCTGGTCTCCCGCATCAAGATCATCTCGAGCCTGGACATCGCGGACCGGCTGCGCCCGCAGGACGGCCGGGCGCGCGTCGCCGTGAACGGCGTGCCCGTGGACCTGCGCGTGTCCACGCTGCCGGCGTCCATGGGCGAGAAGGTCGTCATCCGGATCCTGGACTCGCGGGCGACGGTGCTGTCGCTCGACGCGCTGGGGCTCAACCCGGAGGAGTTCGCGGCCTTCAAGGGGCTGCTGGACCATCACGAGGGCATCATCCTCGTCACCGGGCCCACCGGCTCGGGCAAGACCACGACGCTGTACTCGGCCATCCGGAGCATCCAGAGCGGCAAGACCAACATCGTGACCGTGGAGGACCCGGTCGAGTACCGGTTGCAGGGGATCGTGCAGGTCCAGGTGCACGAGAAGGCCGGCCTCACCTTCGCCAACGCCCTGCGGTCGATCCTGCGCCAGGACCCGGACGTCGTGCTGGTGGGCGAGATCCGGGACCGCGACACGGCGCAGATCGCGGTGCAGGCGTCGCTCACCGGCCACCTGGTGCTCTCGACGCTGCACACCAACGACGCGGCGAACGCGGTGACCCGCCTGGTGGACATCGGCATCGAGGCCTACAAGATCGCGGCGTCGCTGCGCGGCGTCGTGGCGCAGCGGCTGATGCGGAAGCTCTGCCCCGCCTGCAAGGAGGTGTGGGTCGAGTCGGTGCCGGAGAAGCTGGAGAAGTGGGTGCCCAAGGGCACGCCCCTCTACCGGGCGGTGGGCTGCTCGGAGTGCGCGATGACCGGGTACCGGGGGCGCTTCTCCATCGTCGAGGTGCTCACGGTGACGCCGGAGGTGGAGCGGCTCATCGGAGCCGGCGCGACCGCGGACAAGCTCGCCGAGGTGGCGCGGGCCGGCGGGATGCAGGGGCTGTGGGAGAGCGGCCTCGGGCACATCCTGCGCGGGGAGTCCAGCCTCGACGAGCTGATGCGGGTGGTGGACGTGCCGTTCGAGGGCGAGGACGGCACGGAGCCGGAGCTCGGCGCCGGGCAGGCCACCGCCACCGAGCCCGCGGCACCTCCCGCGGGCGCGGCGGTCGCGGCGCGCGAGGGGCGCTCGGGCGGCGCGGCGTCCGGGACGTTCGAGCTGCTCGACAACCTCGACCTGCCCGGCTCCAAGGTCACGAGGCTCAAGCGCAAGGTGCTGTTGGTGGACGACGAGGACTCGTTGCGGCGGGTGATGAAGGACCTGCTCGAGCGGGAGGGCTACGTCGTCTCCGAGGCGCGCGACGGGGTCCAGGCCCTGGACCAGGTGGACCGCACCGGCCCGGACGTCATCGTGCTGGACCTCAACCTTCCGGGCCTCGACGGCTACGGGGTGCTGTCGCACCTGCGCTCGCGCCCCGCCACGGCCGAGATCCCGGTGGTCGTGCTCACGGCCAAGGGCGACGAGGACAACGAGGTGCGCGTCTTCGAGCTCGGCGCCGACGACTTCCTCACCAAGCCGTTCCGCGCCCGCGCGCTCTCGGCCCGGCTCGACGCCGTGCTCGGCCGGCGCCGCCCCAGCCCCTAGCCTTCGTCCCCGTGCCAACGCCGTGAGCCGCACCGCCGAGGTCCGCCGCGGCGCCCTCACGACCGCCATCGTCGTGCGCCTCGCCGTCGACGGCCGCGGACGCGCCAGCGTCAGGACCGGCGTCTCCGCGTTCGATCAGCTGCTCGAGGCCATCGCCCTGCAGGGGCGCTTCGATCTGGACGTCGAGGCCGCCGACGCGTCGCCGCCGGACGCGCACGGCGTCGTGGTCGCGACCGGCGCGGCGCTCGGCGAGGCGTTCGCCCGGGCCGTGGGGCCGCGCGAGGTGACGCGCGGCATCGGGGACGCCACCGTGCCGGTCGCGGGCGCCCTGGTGCGCGCGGTGTGCGACCTCCGGGGCCCGGGTCTGCTGGCCTATCACGCGGCGCCGCCGGCGTGGCAGCTCGTGGGCGACTACGACGTCGCCCTGACGCCGGAGTTCTGGCAGGCGTTCGCGGGCGAGGCGCGGGTCACCCTGCATCTCGACCTGCTGCGCGGCGAGCACGGCCGCCCCATCACGGAGGCGGCCTACTCGGCGGTGGCGCGGGCGCTGGCCGCCGCCGCCGAGCGCGACCCGCGGGTCGCGGGGACGCCCGGCCCGGCGGGTGAGGGTCGGCCGTGACCGACGTCCGGGTGGCGATCGTGGACGTCTACGTGCTGCGGTTCCGTCCCGACGCGGACCGCGGGATGGCCGGGCCGGCCCGGCCGCGGTCGGGCGGCGGGCCGGACGTGCTGGTGCTGCGGCGGGCGGAGGGCCTGCGCAGTCCCGGCACCTGGGAGACCGTGCACGGACACATCGCCGAGGGCGAGACGCCGGTGGCCGCCGCGCTGCGGGAGCTGAAGGAGGAGACGGGTCTCGCGCCGTCGCGGCTCTACAACCTCAGTCGCGTCGAGAGTTTCTACCTGCACCGCCGCGACGTCGTCGCCCTGATTCCGGCGTTCTGCGCGGTGGTCCCCGCCGCTGCGACCGCCGTCACCTCCGAGGAGCACGACCGCGCGGAGTGGCTCACCCCCGACGAGGCGGCGCGGCGCTTCTACTGGCCGAGGGAACGGCGCGCGCTGGCGGACGCGCTGCAGCTCTTCGAGAGTGGCGATGCGGGCGGGGCGGAGGACGTGCTGCGCATCGTGTGATTCAGCCGGCGGTCGCCCGGCTGTCCTCTGCCGACCGAAACACTTCCTCCGCCGTCCGCTTGAGCTCCCGCAGGTCGAACGGCTTCGGCAACAGCCTGGTCCCGATGGCGAGCCGGTCGTCGCCGTCCAGGCGCGCGCTGGTGGACAGCACCAGGCGCGTATGCACCTCGAACGGCAGCCGCCGCAGGGCCGACGCGAAGGGCTCGTCGCCGGCCGAGGCGAGCCGGTCGGCGATCACCAGATCGTAGCGCTCCGTCCGGGCCAGCCGCAGGGCATCGGTGCCGCTGACGGCCGCGTCCACCCGGTGCCCGTCGCGGGCGAACAGGGCGCTCACGACCTGGCGGACCACGGGATCGTCGTCCACGACGAGAATGCGGCGGGGCCCCGCCGGAGCCGCGTCGGCGGCGGTCGGCCCGCCGCTCCCGCCGCCGGCCGGCGGCAGCGACAGCACGAAGGTGGCGCCCTGTCCGAGCCGCGAGTCGGCGGTCAGGGTGCCGCCGTGGGCCTCGGCGATGCCGTAGGACACGAACAGTCCCAGGCCGGTGCCCTCGCCCGGGGCCTTGGTGGTGAAGAAGGGACTGAACATCTGGGCGCGCACTTCCTCGGTGAGCCCGGGTCCCGTGTCGGCCACGCGCAGCACGACGCGCCCGTCCTCGACCTTGAGGCGGATGGCCACGCGCCGCGGCCTGCCGCGCGGCAGGTCGGTCACCGCCTGGACCGCGTTGGTGACCAGGTTCAGCGCCACCTGCTGCAGCTGGTGGCGATCGCCGAGGACCGCGGGGAGTCCCGGCGCCACGACGATCTCCGCGGTGACGCTGCGCCGCCTGAGCTCGTAGCCGAGCAGGGCGAGAGTGCGCTGCACCACCTCGCCCAGGTCCACCGGCTCCCGCTCCGCCGGACCCTTGCGGGCGAACGTCAGGAGGTCGTGGACGATGTGGCCCGCGCGCTCCGCCTGCTCGTTGATGATGCGCAGGTGCTCGCGCCCGGGCGCGCCCGCCGGCGACTGCTCCAGCAGGAACTCGGACAGTCCGGCGATCGAGGTGAGGGGGTTGTTCAGCTCGTGCGCGACGCCCGACACGAGGGTGCCCACCGCGGCCATCTTCTCGCTCTGGATGAGCTGCGCCTCGAGCGCCTGCTGCTCCGTGATGTCCTCCACGACCACCACCGCCGAGGCGTCGCTCACGGCGCGCGCGACGGGCGTCACGGCGATCCGGAGCACCCGGTTCAGCTTCTCCGACCGCTGGACGATCGGCGCGGGGCGGCCGCCGGCGACGGCGGTCTCGAGCAGTCGGGCCAGCGCGCCGGGCTCGCCGAACAGCGTCTCGCCGAGGCGCGCGCCGCCGATGGTGGTGACTCGCCGGCCGGCCAGCTCCGCGAACGCCGTGTTGGAGCGCTGGATCACGCCGTCCGCGCTCACCAGCGCGATGCCCTCGGAGATGGCGTCGAAGGTCGCCTCCCACTGCTCCTTGCCGCGGCGCAACAGGTCGAACAACCCGCGGCGCCGGCCGCGCTCGAGCAGCACCAGGGCGACCGCCAGCGCCGCGGCCACGCCGCCGAGCACCAACGACAGGGCGAGCGGCATCGCCTACGGCTGTCGCTGTTGTGCGGCGCGCGCCAGGACGCGGGCGCGCTCACTCTGGAGCAGGGTGAGGGAGTTGTCGAAGGTCGCCGAGTTCTGGTCGCCGTAGAAGACGGTGAACGTCTGCGAGATGGGGATGGCCGGGTCGAAGATGTAGACGGCCGAGGCCTGCTGGCGCTGGTCGAGCCGCGCGTCGGTCCACTGGGGCGAGAGCGGGAGGATGTCCAGCGGGCGGTAGAAGATGCCCTGGCTCTGGATGGACACCTGGTCCGGGACGAACGTCACCATCGGCTGCAGCCCGAAGAAGGTGACGAAGAAGACCGTGGCGCTGTCCCGTCCCACGGCGCGCGCGGCGGCCGCGATGGCCCCCGCCTTGCTCTGGACCAGCGCGTGCAGCGAGCCGTAGGTGTCGGGCGCCAGCAGGCGGATGACGTGCTCGTCGAGCGGCAGCACCCGCACCGCGAGGTTGACCGTGGTGATGGTGACGGCGACCTGGTCCTGGCGGAGCGAGCCGAAGCCCGCGGGAGGCAGGTCGCTGTCCTGCGCGGCGAGAACGGCCGGGGCCGCCAGGACGGCCGCGGCGAGCGCCGCCGCCTCAGCCCACGTGCGCCAGTACGCTGTCACGGAGATCCTCCGCGCCTTCGCGTGTCTTGGAGCTCGTCAGCACGAACTCGGCCGCGTCGAGGTGCAGCCGCAGGGCGATGGCCGCGGCGCGCGCCGCCCGCTTGCCCCGGGTGACCTGGTCGGCCTTGGTGAGCGCGACCAGCACGGGCACCCCCCGCGCGTTGAGCAGCGCGCCGATCGCCAGGTCGTCGGGGGAGGGCTCGCGCCGGATGTCCAGCAGCCACACCACGCCGGCGAGCGTGGCGCGGCGGGCGACGTACTCGTCGGCCAGCCGCTGCCACACCGCGCGCTCGGCGGCGGCGGCGCGCGCCCATCCGTACCCCGGGAGGTCCACCAGGTAGCAGCCGGTGCCCCAGCGGTACACGTTGAGGAACCGGGTCTTGCCGGGGATCCGGCTGGCGTGGGCGAGGGCCCGCCGGCCCAGCAGCAGGTTGACCAGGCTCGACTTGCCGACGTTGCTGCGGCCGGTGAACGCGATCTCGGGCAGCGCGGGACCGGGAATCGGCGCGTCCCACTGGGCCAGCGACGTCACGAACTCGCTTACCAAAAGCCCCCTCGGGGAGGGGGCCTCTGTCCGCGGCACGTCAGGCCTCTTTCTTGGCGCGTGGTCGCTCGGTCACCAGCAGCGGCTGGCGGCCCTCGAGGATGCACTCCCGGGTGATGGCCACCTCGGTGACGTCGTCCCGCGCCGGAAGGTCGAACATGATCTCCGTCATCACCTTCTCGAGGATGGCGCGCAGCCCGCGCGCGCCGGCCCCGCGCTTGATCGCCAGCTGGGCGGCCGCGCGCAGCGCCTCCGGCTCGAAGCTCAGCCGCACGTCCTCGAGCTCGAACAGCTTCTTGTACTGCTTGGTGAGCGCGTTCTTGGGCTCGACCAGGATCCTGACCAGCGCGTCCTCGTCGAGCGTCTCGAGCGGCACGGTGACCGGCAGCCGGCCGATCAGCTCCGGGATGAGGCCGTAGCGCAGCAGGTCGTCGGGCTCCACCTCGCCGTAGGGGTTCCGCCGCTGCAGCGCCGGCACGCCCCGGTCGACCTCGTCCTTGGTGAACCCGATCCGGCGCCGCCCGGTGCGCGACTCGATGATCTTCTCCAGCCCGTCGAAGGCGCCGCCGCAGATGAACAGGATGTCCTTGGTGTTGATCTGGATGTATTCCTGCTGCGGGTGCTTGCGCCCGCCCTGCGGCGGAACCGACGCGATGGTCCCCTCGAGAATCTTGAGCAGTGCCTGCTGCACGCCCTCGCCCGACACGTCGCGCGTGATGCTCGGGTTCTCGCTCTTGCGGGCGATCTTGTCGATCTCGTCGATGTAGACGATCCCGCGCTCGCACTCGGCGACGTTGAAGTCGCCGGCCTGGAGCAGCCGCACCAGGATGTTCTCCACGTCCTCGCCGACGTAGCCGGCTTCGGTGAGGGTGGTCGCATCGGCGATGGTGAAGGGGACGTCGAGCATCCGCGCCAGCGTCTGGGCCAGCAGCGTCTTGCCGACGCCGGTGGGCCCGATCAGCAGGATGTTCGACTTCTCGAGCTCGACCTCGTTGTCCTTGATGGACTGGGAGTTGATGCGCTTGTAGTGGTTGTAGACGGCGACCGCCAGGGCCTTCTTGGCCCGCTCCTGCCCGATCACGTACTGGTCCAGCACCTCCTTGATCTCCACGGGGGTGGGGACCTGGGTGATCGCGTCGGCGACCTCGCGTTCCTCGTCCTCCGCCAGGATCTCGTTGCACAGCGCGATGCACTCGTTGCAGATGTAGACCGACGGTCCGGAGATGAACTTCCGGACCGAGTCCTTGGACTTTCCGCAGAACGAGCAGCGCAGGTGGCGGTCGTTGGACATGGGCGCCTGGTTACGGGACCTTGAGGCGAATATGCCGAGCCGCCGCGCCTAAAGTCAAGCGACGCCTAGCTTTTCGTGCCCACCTCGAGCACCGAGCCGGGGGCCAGGACCTGGTCGATGATGCCGTACTGCTTCGCCTCCTCGGCCGACATGAAGCGGTCTCGGTCCATGTCCTTCTCGATCTGCTCCACCGTCTGGCCGGTGTGCTTGGCGTACAGCTCGTTGAGCTTGCCCCGGAGGTAGAGGATCTCCCGGGCCTGGATCTCGATGTCGGCGGCGGTGCCCTGCGTCCCGCCCGAGGGCTGGTGCATCATGATCCGCGAGTGCGGCAGGGCGCTGCGCTTGCCCTTCCGGCCGGCCGCCAGGAGGAACGACCCCATCGAGGCCGCCATCCCCATGCAGATGGTGTTCACCGGCGCGCTGATGTGCTGGATCGTGTCGTAGATCGCCATCCCGCTCGACACCAGGCCGCCGGGCGAGTTGATGTACACGTAGATGTCCTTCTCCGGGCTGTCGGCCTGGAGGAAGAGCAGCTGCGCGATGACGATGTTCGACACGTCGTCGTTGATCGGCACGCCGAGGAAGATGATCCGGTCCATCAGCAACCGGGAGAAGATGTCGTAGGTGCGCTCGCCACGGCTGGAGCGCTCGATGATGTACGGCGGATACAGCGTGGACACGTCGTCTCGGTCTCCCACGGATGCGCCCTGTGTCAACGGGTGGGCGGTGCGTCCTCCACGGTGCTCTGACCGAGGAGGAAGGTGAACACGTTCTCTTCGGTGATGGACCGCTCCAGCTCGCGGAGGCGGCCCGCCTTGTCGAGCGCGGCCCGCACGGCCGCGGGCGTCTCGCCGCGGCGGCGGGCGACCTCGGCGACGCGGGACGCGACCGCGTCGCCGCTCGCCGCGAGCCCCTTCTGCTCGGCGACCGTCTCGATGATCAGGTCGCGCCGCACGCCCGCCTCCGCCACCGGCCGGAACTCCCCGGCGAACCGTCCGCGCTGCTCCTCGGGGACGCCGTACGCCGCGACGTAGGCCGCGAGTGCGCGGTCCAGGAGCGACGGGGGCACGGCGACGTTGTTGGCGGCGGCGATCTGGTCGATCAGCTCGCCCCGCACCCGCGCGTCGGCCTCGCGCTTGGCTTCGGCCTCGAGGTCGGTGCGCACCGCGGCCCGGAGCGCCGCCACCGAGTCGAACTCGCCGACCTCCCGGGCGAACTCGTCGGTCAGGTCGGGCAGCGTCTGCCGCTTGACCTCGCCCAGGGTCGCGCGGACGCGGCGGCTCTGGCCGCGCTTGGCCGCGTCCGGGTGGTCGTCCGGGAACCGCAGGGTGCCTTCCCAGGCGGCGCCGGGGTCGAGCTCCATGAGCCGCGCCTCCAGTTCCGGCAGCGCGCGACCCTGTCCCAGGACGAACCGCACCGGCTCGGGCTCGCCCGCGGCCGGCTCGTCGAGGTTCGCGATGGTCGCCTCCACCAGGTCGCCGGGCTTGGCCCGCTCCGTGACCGGCGCCCACGGGGCCCGCTGCTCGCGCAAGCTCGTGATCTGGGCGTCCACCATCTCGTCGGTGACGGCGGCCGACCGCCGCGTCAGGCGGAATCCGCCCAGCCGCTCGAGGGCGATCTCCGGCTTCACGTCCACCAGCAGCTCGAAGGTGAGCGGGGAGCCGTCCTCGAACTTCACGTTGCGCACCTGCGGGTCCGAGATCGGCTTGAGGCCGTCCTGGTCGCGCGCGGCTTCCCAGGACGCGCGCAGCAGCTCCTCGATCACGCTCTGGCGGATCGCGTCGCCGAAGCGGCGGCGCACCACGGCCGCCGGCGCCTTGCCCTTGCGGAAGCCCTGCACCTTGAGCTGCCGGGCGTAGCGCTCGGTGGTCGCCGCCTCGGCGGCACGCACCCGCTCGGGCGTCACCGTCACGGCGTAGGTGCGGCGCGCCGCATCCTGCGCGGCCGCGGTGATGGCGATGCCGGTATCGGTCATAGTGCGAAAGGGGGGACTCGAACCCCCACGGGTTGCCCCACGGGCTCCTAAGGCCCGCGCGTCTGCCAGTTCCGCCACTTTCGCGCGCTGCGCGCCCGCGCCGCACGCGCGCCGACCCGGCGACGCCGCGGTCGTCGCGCCGCCCGCTCGATACGGCCGTGACGCGAGTGCCACCCCAAGATAACCGCGGCCGGCCGAGACGACGAGCGCCCGCGGGTGCGGGCGCTCGCCTGGTGACGGTCTTTCCGGGGCGCGGCTACCGCACGCGCAGGCGCACGACCCGCCGGGTGGCGCTGCCGCCACCCACGTTGGCGACCCGGAGCGTCACGATGTCGCCGGCATGCAGCCCGTGGGCGGCGCGCTGCAGCTCCTCGGGCGTCCGGGTCCGCACGCCGTTCACCTCCAGGATCACGTCCGCGCCGGCGCCCGCGCCGGGGGGGAACAGCTTCTGGAAGGCGGGCCCGTCGGCGTCCACCTCGGTCACCAGGGGGCCGCGCAAGTCGGTGTCGACCTGCCGCGCGTCCTCCGCGCTCAGGCTCTCCACCGTGACCCCCAGCTTGCGCGACGCCTCGTCGCCCGGGGCCACCCCCTTGTCGCCGCCCCTGGTCGCGCTCGCCACCTGGGCCGTGTCGGCGCCGGCGGAGGCGAGCCGCACGTCGTAGGTCCGCACCTGGCCGCCGGCGTGCACCGCCTGCACGTGCACCACTTCGCCCGGATGCCGGAAGCCCACCATGGACTGGAGCTGCGCCACGTGGTCGATCGCCGTGTCGTTGAGGGCGACGATGACGTCACCGGGCACGAGCCCGGCCGCCTTCGCCGGCGAGTTCTGGCAGCTGAAATCCTGGATCACGACGCCGCGCACGTCCTTGAGGCCCACGGCCTCGGCGTCCTCGGGCGTGATCTGGTTGATCGCGATGCACAGGACGGCGCGCTCCACGCGGCCGGTGGCGATGAGGTCGTCCATCACCTTGCGCGCCAGGTTGATCGGGACCGCGAATCCGTAGCCCTCGTAGTAGCCCGTCTGGGAGGCGATGGCGGCGTTGATGCCGATCACCTCGCCGTTGAGGTTCACCAGCGGCCCGCCCGAGTTGCCGGGGTTGATCGCGGCGTCGGTCTGGATGAAGTCCTGGATCTGGTAGCGGTCGTTCGGGTCCTGCAGCCCGTACAGCGGCCGGCCCTTGGCGCTGACGATGCCCGCCGTCACCGTGAAGGTGAAGTTGAGCGGGTTGCCGATCGCGAGCACCCAGTCGCCGATGCGCGCGCCGTCGGAGTTGCCGAGCGGCAGCGGCGTGAGGTGACCGGCGTCGATCTTGATCACGGCGACGTCGGTCGCCGGGTCGCGTCCCACCACCCGCGCGTCGAACTCGCGGTTGTCGAGCAGCGTGACCCGCACGTGCTCGGCGTCCGCGACCACGTGATTGTTGGTGAGGATGTAGCCGTCCTGCGACACGACGAACCCGGAGCCGGAGCCCTGGCGGACCTGCGGCCGTCGCGGGTTGACGTCCGGCCCGAAGAAGTACTGGAAGCCCGGCGGGATGTCGGGGTGCGGCGACGACTGCACCGTGCTCTGCGTCCGGATGTAGACCACCGACGGCCGCACCCGCTCGGCGATGTCGGCGAAGCTCGGGAGCACGCCGTCCACCGTGCGGGCGCCGCCGCCGCTCGCGGCGGTGAGGTAATGCAGGCCGCGCGCCGACTCCGCCCGGCCCGGCCGCGGGAGGTTCAGCCCGGACGCGAACGCCAGCCCGAGGACGAACGCCACGGCCACGATCCCGCCCAGCTTCAGCAAATCACGGCTCTTCGACGACATGCGCCTACCTCCACGTTGGCCCGGGAATGCCCGGTACTACACCCCGGGCTGCGTTCGGGTTCTACTTCGACTGCTTCCCCTCGTCCACGATCTCGTAGTCCGCCTCCACCGCCTCGTCCTTCTTCGGCTCGGCCCCCCCGCCGGCCCCGGCGGCGGGCTCCTCGGGGCTCGCGCCCGAGCTGGCGGTCTGGCTCTGGTAGAGCGAGCGCCCCGCCTCGCTGTAGGCGCCCTGCAGCGCCTCGGCCGCCTTCTTGATCCCGTCGGCGTCGCCGGCGCGCAACGCCTTCTTCGCGCCCTCGACCGCCTCCTCGAGCCGCTTCTTCACCGCGGGCTCGAGCTTGTCCGACCACTCCTTGGAGTTCTTCTCGACGTCGTACACCAACGCGTCCAGGCGGTTACGGGTTTCGATCTCGTCGCGGCGCCGCTTGTCGTCGGCCGCGTGCTCCTCCGCGGCGTGGACCATCTTGTCGATTTCCTTGTCCGACAGCCCGGAGGACGCCTCGATCCGGATCTTCTGCTCCTTGCTGGTCGCCTTGTCCTTGGCCGTGACGTGCAGGATGCCGTTTGCGTCGATGTCGAACGTGACCTCGATCTGCGGCATCCCGCGCGGGGCCGGCGGAATCCCGGTGAGCTGGAACTTGCCGATCGTCCGGTTGTCGAGCGCCATCTCGCGCTCGCCCTGCAGCACGTGGATCTCGACCGTGGTCTGGTTGTCGTCGGCGGTCGAGAACACCTCCGAGCGCTTAGTGGGGATCGTGGTGTTGCGCGGGATCAGGACCGTGGTCACGCCGCCCAGCGTCTCGATCCCGAGCGACAGCGGCGTCACGTCGAGCAGCAGGATGTCCTTCACCTCGCCCGCCAGCACGCCGCCCTGGATCGCCGCGCCGATCGCGACCACCTCGTCCGGGTTGACGCCCTTGTGCGGCTCCTTGCCGAAGAACTCCTTCACGATCTCCTGGACCTTCGGCATCCGCGTCTGGCCGCCGACCAGGATCACCTCGTCCACTTCGTTCGGCTTCAGGTTCGCGTCGGCCAGCGCCTTCTTCATCGGCTCCAGCGTGCGCTGCACCAGGTCGCCCACCAGCTGCTCGAGCTTGGCCCGCGACAGCGTGATGTTCAGGTGCTTCGGTCCCGCCTGGTCCGCCGTGATGAACGGCAGGTTGATCTCCGTCTGCATCACCGTCGACAGCTCGCACTTGGCCTTCTCCGCCGCCTCCTTGAGGCGCTGGAGCGCCATCGGGTCCTTCGACAGGTCGATGCCCTGGTCGCGCTTGAACTCGTCCACCAGCCACTGGATGACGCGCTGGTCGAAGTCGTCGCCCCCCAGGTGGGTGTCGCCGTTGGTGCTCTTCACCTCGAACACACCCTCGGCCAGCTCGAGGATCGAGATGTCGTAGGTGCCGCCGCCGAGGTCGTAGACGGCGACCTTCTCCTCCTTCTTCTTGTCGAGACCGTAGGCCAGAGCCGATGCCGTCGGCTCGTTGATGATCCGGACCACGTCCAGGCCGGCGATCTTGCCGGCGTCCTTGGTCGCCTGGCGCTGCGAGTCGTTGAAATACGCCGGAACGGTGATCACCGCCTTCTCGACCTTGTGGCCGAGATAGTCCTCCGCGGTCTGGCGCATCTTCTGCAGGATCATCGCCGAGATCTCGGGCGGCGTGTACCGCTTGCCGCTGATCTCGACCGACGCCAGGTCGTTCTGGCCCGCGGCCACCTTGTACGGCACCCGCTTCGACTCCTCGACCACCTCGCCGATGCGTCGGCCCATGAAGCGCTTGATCGAGAAGACCGTGTTGAGGGGATTGGTGACGGCCTGGCGCTTGGCCACCTGGCCGACGAGCCGCTCGCCGTCCTTCGTGAACGCGACGACCGAAGGCGTCGTGCGGCCGCCCTCGGCGTTCGGAATCACGACCGGATCCCCGCCCTCCATGACGGCGACGACGGAGTTCGTGGTCCCCAAGTCGATTCCAATGATCTTCTCAGCCATGGTCCGATCTCCGAACGCATCAGAGGTAGATGTGCGACGGTAGCGCATGGTCGCAGGAGCAAGGGACGTGCCCCTGTTTTCTGCCAATTCGGCAGCGGGCTAAGGCTATGCCCCGCTTCGCGGTACGTTGACACGCCCCCCGGACAGGTTAGGTTGAGCCCGTGATCCCCTATCGCGACGAGAATCCCACGCTGAAGGCCCCGGTCGTCACCATCGGGATCGTGGTGGTGAACGTGCTCGTGTGGCTGGTGGTGCAGGGTGCGGGGACGACGGTGCCGCTCGCGCGGTCGGTGTGCGAGCTCGGCCTCATCCCGGGCGAGCTGACGGGGCGCGTGGCGGCCGGGACGGCCTTCGCGATGGGGCCGGACCTGGTGTGCCGGGTGGAAGGGGCGCGCCACGTCGGCCACGTGCTGACCTCGATGTTCCTGCACGGCTCGTGGATGCACATCATCATGAACATGTGGTTCTTCTGGATCTTCGGGAACAACATCGAAGACTCGATGGGGCGCTGGCGGTTCGTCGTGTTCTACCTGATGTGCGGCACGGCGGCGGCGCTCGCGCAGGTGGCCATGGACCCGGCCTCGCCGGTGCCCGTGGTCGGGGCGTCGGGTGCGATCAGCGGGGTGATGGGCGCGTACCTGGTGCTGTACCCGCGGGTCCGCGTCTACACGCTCGTGCCGCTGGGGTTCTTCCTGACGACCATCGCGCTCCCGGCGTGGGCGATGCTGGGCTACTGGATCGTGCTGCAGTTCATGGGCGGGCTGCCCCAGCTGGCCGGCCTCGGGGACAATGGCGGGGTGGCGTTCTGGGCGCATATTGGAGGCTTCGGGGTGGGCGCGGCGGCGATCAAGCTGTTCGCGAACCGGGCGTACCTGGAGTCGCGCAGGCAGAATCCGTGGGCGCCGCAGCGAGTGCGCTGGGGCTGACCTCTTCGCAGTAGACAGCGGGGAGCGGTCGGAGTGCGGATCAGTTGCGAAACGGCAAGTTGCGAGTGGTTGCGAGACTCGAGTACTGAGAACTCAGGACAGACGAGGCCCGAACTCTTGTATCTGGCGCGCATCGTGGGGCGGGTCGTTTCCACCGTGAAGCAGGATACGCTCGCGGCCATACCGCTGCAGTGGCTCCAGCCGGTGGACGCGTCGGGGAAGGACCGCGGCGCGCCGGTGGTGGCGGCCGACACGTTCGGCCTCGGTCCGGGCGAGCTGTGCTACTACATCACGGCGCGGGAAGCGTCGATCGCGCTGTGGAAGCTGGATGTTGCGGTGGATGCGGCGGTGGTGGGGAAAGTGGAGAGAGTCGACCTGAAGTGAGACGTGAGGGGTGAGAAGTGAGAGGTTCAACTCTCACCCCTCTTCTCTCACGCCGGCGTCGGGGGTGGAACCCTGTTTCTCGCGACCGTGGTCGGCGACGTGGTCAGCACCCACAAGAACGAGCGCCTGGAGGGCAAGAAGCTCCTCCTGGTGCGGCGGCTCGCGCTCGACCTCGAGCCGGAGGGCGCGGAGGTGATCGCGCTCGACGTGGTGGATGCCGGCGTCGGCGACCGGGTGCTGGTGGTGCAGGAGGGGTCCTCGGCGCGGAAGATCTTCGACGATCCCTGGATCCCCGTGCAGGCCGTGATCGTGGGCGTGCTGGATCGCGTGGACATCGGCGGAAAGCGGGTGCTATGAACGACACCGAGCTTGACCAGCTGGCGGCGGACGTGGTGCGCCGCGTGCTGCGCAGCGCGCACGGTGCGGCCGGGCCGCGGGGTCCCGCCGTGGCCGCGGCTCCCGGGGCGCCGGCGGGAACGGGGAGGCCGCTGGAGGACATCGCGTGGCGCGGGCCGCAGGTGCAGCTGGCGGCGTGGACGCCCGCGGCGGGTCCGCGGCGGGTCGCCGACTTCGTGGACCACACGCTGCTCAAGGCCGAGGCGACGCGCGCCGACATCCTGAAGCTCTGCGCGGAGGCGCGCGAGCACCGCTTCGCCGCGGTGTGCATCAATCCGGCGTGGGTGGACCTGTGCGCGCGCGAGTTGGCGGGCACGAGCGTGGCGGTGGCGAGCGTGTGCGGCTTCCCGCTGGGCGCCACCACCCCGGAGACGAAGGCGGCGGAGGCCGCGGAAGCCGTGTCCCGGGGCGCGGCCGAGGTGGACATGGTGGCCGCGATCGGGCACATCAAGGGCGGCGAGTGGGGGTACGTCGAGGACGACATCCGCGCGGTGGTGGAGGCCTGCGGCCGCCGGGGCGGTGGCGCGCTGGTGAAGGTCATCATCGAGAGCGCCGTGCTGGCGCCCGAGGACATCGTGAAGGCGTCCGCGGTCGCGAGGCTCGCGGGCGCGCACTTCGTGAAGACGTCCACGGGCTTCCACCCGGCGGGAGGGGCCACGGCGGACGCCGTGCGGCTGATGCGGCTCACCGTCGGCGACGACCTCGGCGTCAAGGCGGCCGGCGGCGTGCGGGACTGCGCGTCGGCGTTCGCGATGATCGCCGCGGGCGCGAGCCGGATCGGCACGTCGAGCGGCGTCAGCTTCGTCGGGTGCCTGGGACCCGCGCCGCTCTCGCTGGCCGAGCTGCTGAAGCAGCCGCAGGCGCACGCGGCGTCGTGCCGGAGCGGCAGCTGCGCGGCGCCGGCCGGAGGCCAGCCCTACTGACCGCCGGGGCGGTGCCCGGCGCCCGCCTGCGGCTGCCGTCCCTCGGGACGGTGCTCGCCCAGGCGCAGGCGACGCTCCGCCGCTTCCCGCTCGTGGTCGCGTGCGGGGTCGCGGCCGCGGCGGCCGCCATCCTCGTCAGCGAGGACGTGGGGCCCGGCTGGCTGCGCGACCGGCTGCTGGCCGCGGCGACGCTCGGGCTTCCACTGTGCACCGCCACGGCCCTGCTCGCCGAGCGGGCCCGGTCGCGGGCGACGCGGGTGGCGCTCGCCCTCGCCGGCCTGGCGGCGCTGGCGGCCGTGCACGCCTCCTGGGACGGCTGGTCGAAGCCGGTCCAGTTCGCACGCTACGCCGAGCTGAGCGTGGCGTTCCACCTGCTGGTCGCGGTCGCGCCGTTCGTCGGTCGCGGCCTCCCGAACGCCTTCTGGCAGTACAACCGGATCCTGTTCACGCGATTCCTGGCGGCGGTCGTCTCCTCGGCCACGCTGTTCCTGGGACTGGCGCTCGCGCTGGCGGCGCTCGACAAGCTGTTCGGCGTGGAGCTGCCGCGCACGGCGTACTTCCGCGTCTGGGTCCTGTGCGCGTTCGTGTTCAACACCTGGTTCTTCCTGGGCGGCGTCCCCGGCGATCTCGACGCGCTGGAGGAGTCGCCCGAGTATCCGGCGATCCTCCGGGTGTTCGCGCAGTACACGCTGGTGCCCCTGGTGACCGTGTACCTGGTGATCCTGACGCTGTACTTCGCCAGGGTCGTGGTCTCGTGGGACTGGCCCAGCGGCTGGATCGGCTACCTGGTGTCGGGGGTGGCGGGCGCGGGCATCCTCGCGCTGCTGCTCGTGCATCCCCTGGCCGTGCGGGAGGAGCAGGGGTGGATCGCGGGGTTCGCCCGCGCCTTCTGGCTCGGGATGCTGCCCGCGGTCGCGATGCTGTGGCTGGCGGTCTACCAGCGCGTCCACCAGTACGGCTTCACCGAGCCGCGCTATTTCCTCCTCGTGCTCTCGGTGTGGCTGGGCGCGATCGCGTTGTACTATGGCGTCACGCGCGCGCAGCGGATCCGGATCATCCCGGCGTCGCTTTGCGCGGTCGCGCTGCTGGCCTTCGCGGGTCCCTGGGGCGCGTACTCGGTGTCGCGGCGGAGCCAGGCCGGCCGGGTCCGGGACCTGCTCGCGGCCCGCGGGGTCCTGGTGGAGGGGCACCTCCGGCGCGCCGCCGCCGACTTCTCCGTGGACGACCGGAAGGCGCTGTCGGGGGGCGTCCGCTACCTGGTCGCGACGCACGGGAGCCGGGCGCTGGTGCCGGTGCTCGGCGATTCGTTCGCGACCCGGGTCATCGGGCCGGCCGAGCGGAGCGACGCCGACCCCGAGGGCCGGGCCCGCTCGATCGTCGAGGCGCTGGGCGTCACCTACGCGTCCCGCGGGGGCGAGACAGGGAGCGCCGGGCGGTATTTCGCCTTCACCAGCGACGACGGCGAGCCGACGTCGCTCGCCGGCTACGACCTGCTCCTCGTGATCCGCACCTCGCCGCCGCCGGCGCCGGACGGCGCCCCGGTGGCGTTGCTGCTGCGCCGCGCGCCGAGCGTGCGCATCGTGCGGGCCGGGCAGGTGCTGCTGGACGTGCCGCTCGACTCGGTGCTGAGCCGCGGCCGCACGGCCGGCGCGCGGGGGAGCGTGCTGCCCGCGACGGCGCTGCGATTCGGGGCCGAGAACGCGCGGGCAAGGGCCGTGGCGGTGCTGCGCAGCGTGAACGGGTACGCCGGCCCGGCCGGGCCGGTCGTGAGGGACGTCCAGGGCGTCGTGCTGCTGAAGCTGAAGCCGGGCCGCTAGGCTAGGACGCCGCCTTCGACTCCGCCAGCGGCGCGGCGCGCACCACCACCTCGCGCCCGAGCAGCTTCGCGAGCAGGTCGGCTTTCCGCTGCGCGCCCCACAGCTCCAGCTTCAGGTCGGTCGTCACCAGCCGCGGCACCACGTCCACGAGCAGCCGGTCCGGCATCATCCGCAGCCGCATCGCCTCGACCGCCGAGACGTGGCCGCGGTCCAGACCGCAGGCCATCCGCAGCAGCGCGGCCAGCCGGCGCACCAGCGCGCGGTCCTCGGGCTCCAGCGCGGCGAACTCCAGGTGCTGCTTGCTGGGGCGCCGCTTGCGGTGGTAGCGGCTCACCAGCGCGATCAGCACCCGCTCGCGCGGGGTGAACGGCAGGGACTCCGCGTGGGCGATCAGGTGGTAGCTGTGCTTGTGGTGGCTGCGGTACGAGACCAGCTGCCCCACGTCGTGCAGCAGCGCCGCGGCCTCGAGCAGGTCCCACTCGCCGGGGGCGCACCCCAGGCGCTTGCCCAGGCCGTCGAACAGCCGGCGCGCCAGCCGTGCCGTCTGCTCCCCGTGGCGGCGGTCCGTGTGGCAGCGCTCCGCGAACCGTCGCAGCGCCCGGGCGCGGGTGGGGGCCTGGCCCTCGGGGGCCGGCCGCGACAGGTGGATCAGCAGGCCCTCGCGGAGGCCGAACGCCGACACGGCGACCTTCGGAGCGTCGAACAGCTCGAGGACCTCCGCCGCGACCGCGAGGCCGGCGACGATGATGTCGGCGCGCTCGGGGTTGAGGCCCGGGACCTTCCGCCGTTCCTCCACGCTCATCGCGGCGAGCCACTCGAGGATCCGCTGCAGCTCCGGGAGCCGGACCGACGACCCGTGGATGCCGCCGGTCGGCACGGCGCCGCGGTGCCGGGCGGCGGCGACGCGGGCCAGGTTGGTGAACGTGCCGCCCGAGCCGAACAGCTTGGCGGCTTCCCACTCGCGGCCCGGCACGGCGCGGCGGAGCTTCTGCCGCACCGCGCCCCGCAGCCGCCGCACCCCGTCGCCGGCATCGGCGGTGCCGGCCAGGAACTGCTCGGTCAAGCGCACGGCGCCGAAGGGGAGCGAGACGACGCGATCCACCAGCCCGCCCACGGCGAGGACCAGCTCGAGGCTGCCGCCGCCGATGTCCGCGACCACCGCGCGCCCCCGGCCGATCGGGAAGTGCTCGCTCACCGACAGGAACGCGAGCCGCGCCTCGGTCTCGCCGTCGATCACCTCGAGGGGGATGCCCAGCTCCCGCTTCACGCGCTCGGCGAACTCCGCGCCGTTGGCCGCGTCGCGCACCGCCGCCGTCGCCACCAGCGCCAGGCGCGCGGCTCCGCGCCGCTCGGCCGCCTGGATCATCCGGCCGAGCGACTCGAGCGCCCGCTCCATCGACTCCGGCGCCAGCACGCCGGTGGACGACAGCCCGCGCGCGAGCCGCGGCTGGTCCTTGAGGTCGTCGATGATCTGGAGGTGGCCGTCCTCGCCGCGCTCGGCGATCAGGCAACGAATCGAGTTGGAGCCGACGTCGATGGCGGCGAAGCGCTCAGTCGTCGGAGACATCGACCGTGGGGGTGAGCAGCGAGGGATCGAGCAGATTGGCGACTTCGCGGCGCAGCTCGGCCTGGACGTCCTCCACCGACCGGGAGGCGTCGATGGTCGTGAAGTCGTACTGGACCGCCATCCGGTCGAATTCCTCGAGCATCAGGCGCTGGTACTTCCGGAACGAGCTGTACAGGTCGGGCGCCAGCCCGATGTCGCGGCCGGCCTCCCAGTAGTCCAGCTCCCCGCCGCGCCGCAGGGTGCGGCGGATCAGCTCGTCCGGATCGAGGCGCAGGAAGAACACGCGCCGCGGGATCAGGGCGAAGCCGTACATCCGCGCCAGCCACTCGCGGTCGAGGCCGCGGGTCGCGCCGCGCGCGATGGTGGTGTACACGTAGCGGTCGGCCAGCACCACGAATCCGCTCCGGAGCGCCGGCACGATCTCGTGCTCGATCCGGTCGGCGAGGTCCGTGGCGTAGAACAGCGCCATCGTCGTGCGGTCGAAGGAGTGCCCCTCCTTCGCCGACTCGATGCCCCGCCGGGTCAGCGCCGAGCGCACCAGGCCGGTGGAGGAGACCGCGAAGCCCTGGCCCTCGAGCCAGCCCTGCAGCAGCTCGATGTGGGTCGAGCGCCCGACCCCGTCGGCGCCCTCGACCACGATGAGGTTGCCCGGCAGATCGGGGGGAATCTCGAGCTTGGCGAGCCCGGAGCCGTAGAAGCGGGCGTCCATCATCACGGCCGGGTCACCGGACTGCGGGGGCGGCCGGCGCGACCGCGGCCGGGGCCGAGCGCGGCGCGTGCGCGCGGCGCAGGCCCTTCAGGATCGGCTTCACGAGGCGGCGCATCTCGCGCTGCTGCTCGACCACCGATCGGCTCCCGTCGAGGACGGTGAGATCGAACTCCTCCGCGACACGGTCGTACTGCTCGATCACCCGGGTCTGGAAGACGCGGAACGAGGTGATCGGGTCGGGCGAGAGCCCCAGGTCCATCCCCGCCTCGTGGAACTTGAGCTGGATGCGGCCGCCGGTGATCCGCGCCACCGCGGTGTCGATGTCCACCCTGAAGTACAGCGCCAGGTCGGGCCGCGTGGCGAACTGGTACAGGCCGCGGACCCACGCCGGGTCGCAGCCGCGGGCCACGTCGCGCGCGAACGCCGTGTAGGCGTAGCGGTCGGCCAACACGATCAGCCCCGCCTGGAGCGGCGGCAGGATCGAGCGCTCGTGCCGGTCCGCGAAGTCGGTGGCGTGGATGAGCGAGAACGTGGTCGGAGAGAACAGGTTCTTCTTCTTGCCGCGCCTGGTGGTGTCCTTCACGATCGGGCTGGAGTTCCATTCCGTGAACGACACGTCGTAGCCTTCCGACACCAGGAAAGTCTGGAGCAGGGACAGCTGGGTGGACTTGCCCGACCCGTCGATGCCCTCGACGACGATCAGCCGCCCCGGATAGTCGTGCGAATCGTGAATGCCCATGCACCCTTCATGAAGCGGCGTCCGGCGCTGGCCGCTCGTCCTCCGCGTGGTGCTTGATGGTCTTGCCTTCCTCCAGGAATACTACGTCCTCGGCGACGTTCGTCGCGAGGTCCGCCACCCGCTCGAGATTCCGGCTCACCAGGATCAGCTCCATCCCGGGCTTGATAACCCGTTGATCCTCCATCATATGCGTGAGCAGGATCCGGAACACGGAATCGTTCAGCGCGTCCACCGCGTCGTCGCGGCGGCACACCTCGCGCGCCAGCGGCGCGTCGCCCCGGACGAACGCCGAGAGCGCGTCCGCGAGCATCTGCCGCGAGAGCCGCGCCATCTCCACGATCTCGGGTTGCGGCACGATGTGCGGGTAGGCCGCGAGCCGCTCGGCGCACTGCGCGATGTTGCCCGCGTGGTCGCCCACCCGCTCGAGGTCGCCCACGATGCGGATCGCGGCGAAGATCAGCCGCAGGTCCTTGGCCATGGGCTGGTGCAGCGCGATGAGCTGGAACGCCTGCTCCTCGATGCTGCTCTCCAGCGTGTTGATCGTGCGGTCGCCGCGGATCACCTCC
>DATJUT010000003.1 GCA_035502185.1 Gemmatimonadales bacterium | reverse complement strand
CGTCGGATGCGCCAGCCGCATCGCCTGCTGTGTTTCGAGGCGAATGCGATCGAAGTCGCCCGCGTCGATCCAGGCCTTGGTCGCCATCCACGAGCCGCCGCACGCGATGACCGGGCGAAACGCGAGGTACGCGTGGAGGTGGGCGGTGGCGATGCCCCCGGTGGGGATGAACGCCGCATCGCCGAAGGGGGCGGCGACCGCCTTCAGGTACGCCAAGCCGCCCATCGCCTCGGCGGGAAAGAACTTGAGCGCGCGGAGCCCGAGGTCGAGCGCCGCCCCGATCTCGGTGGGGGTTGCGACACCCGGGAACACCGGGAGGTCGTGCCCCAGGCAGTACTCGACCACCCGCGGGTTGAGCCCGGGCGAGACGATGAAGCGCGCTCCGGCTTCCCGGGCGGCCGCCGCCTGAGCGGTGTCGAGCACGGTGCCCGCGCCGACGAGCACGTCCGGGTGCTCGGCGGCGATGCGCCGCAGCGCCTCGGTGGCGCCTGCGGTGCGGAAGGCGATTTCGGCGCACGGCAGGCCGGCCGCCACGAGGGCCTTCGCCAGCGGGTCGGCTTTGGCCGGATCGTCGATGACGATGAGCGGCACGATCCGCAGCCGGCCGATGGTCTCGAGCACGGTGGTCATCCGACCGGCTCCCACCGGCCGTTCTCGGCCGCACGGAACAGCGCGTCGAGCACAGCCATGTTGGCGATCGCGTCCTCGACGCCGACCGGCACCGCGCCGCGGCCGCGCACCGCGTCGGCGAAGCGCTCCGCCTGGAGCGTGTACTGGTTCACCGGGTCGAACGCGATGGCCTCGATGCCTCCGCCCACCAGGTCGCGGCCGTCGTCCACCAGGATGCGGGTGGGGTGGTCGGCCGGGGCGTTGAACGGGATCTCGACCTCGATGCGGCCCCGGGTGCCGAAGATCTGCATCTGCTGGAACAGGGCGGCCTGGCCGGCGACGGTGAACGCCGCCTGGCCGGAGGGGAAGCGCAGCAGGCCGGACACGTAGCGGTCCACCCTGAAGTCGGGATCGCGCTCGAGCACGCACGCGACCTCCGCGGGCTCGGCGCCGAACAGCCACCGCGACATCGTCACGGGATAGCAGCCGATGTCGAGCAGGACGCCGCCGCCCCACTCGACCTTGCTGCGGACGTCGTCGGGGTCGCGGCGGTAGTAGCTGAAATGGCCGGTCACCATGCGCAGCTCGCCGATGCGGCCGGCGGCCACGAGGTCGCGCACCCGGCGCCACTGCGGATGGGTGCGCGTCATGAACGCCTCGCCGATCACGACGCCGGTCCGTTCCCGCACCGCGAGCAGCTCGCGCACCTCGGCCGCATGGCAGCCCATCGGCTTCTCGCACAGCACGTGCTTGCCGGCCTCGGCGGCGCGGATGGTCCACGGCACGTGCAGGTGATTGGGGAGCGGGATGTAGACCGCGTCGATCGCGGCGTCGGCGAGCAGCGCGTCGTAGGAGCCGTAGGCGCGGGCGATGCCGAGCGAGCGGGCGGCGGCTTCCGCCTTGGCGTGCGTGCGCGAGGCGATGGCCTCGACGCGCGCCGTGCGGCTCTGCTGCATGGCCGGGATGACCAGCTTCACCGCGATGTCGGCGACGCCGAGCACGCCCCAGCGGAGCGGCGCGGACGGGTCGGCGCCGTCCTTCGGGGTCACGCGGTCGGGCGTCACGGCGGTCATCTTATCACTTCCCCGCGCCGGACACGAGGGTGCGCCGGTGCGGCCTCGGCGGGCGCCGCGTCGCCCTGACGGGCGCGGGGTGGCGCCGGCGCGCGCGACGCCGCATCGTGTCGGACATGACCACTTCCCCCGCCACGCCGCGCGGGCCCGCGCGGGCCCGCTCCCTGCGGACGCGCCCCTGCGCGTTCGCCCTGCTGCTCCTGGTCGCCGCGCTCGGCGCCCGCGCCCAGGCCCAGGATGACGCCGGCTCCGGCGCCCTCCGCCTGCCGCGCATCTTCGCCGACGGGATGGTGGTGCAGCGCGACGCGCGCATCCCGGTGTGGGGGTGGGCGGCGCCGGGCACGCGTGTCAGCGTCACGATCGGCCGCCGCGGCGCGCAGGCGATCGCGGACGCCACCGGGAGCTGGCGCGTGGCGCTGCCGGCGCTCGGGGCCGGCGGCCCGCACCAGCTCCGCGTCGCCGCGGGCGACGCCGCGATCGTCGTCCGGGACGTGCTGATCGGCGACGTGTGGGTCGCATCCGGCCAGTCGAACATGGAGCTGGAGGTCCGCGCCGCGGACAGCGCGACGGACGAGATCGCGCAGGCGCACGATTCGCTGATCCGCCAGTTCAAGGTCCCGCTGAGCTGGGCCGACGCTCCCGCGGCGGACCTCGCCGGCGGCAGCTGGGCGGCCGCCGACGCGCAGCACGTCGGGGCGTTCACCGCGGTGGGGTACTACTTCGCCCGCGACCTGCGCCGCTCCGTGCGCGTCCCGATCGGCCTGATCAACACCACGTGGGGCGGCAGCAACGTCGAGACGTGGATGAGCCGCCGGGCCCTGGGGTTGAGCGACTCCGCCTGGGCCGCGACGGTGCGGCGGCGCGAGGCCGACGACAGCGCGCGGCGCGAGGCGCTGCGCGCGCGGATCGGCGGGCTGCCGTCGGTGGACAGCGGGCTGGCGGAGGGGCGCGCCGTGTGGGCCGATCCCGCGCTCGACGAGGGCGCGTGGGATTCGCTCCCCGTCCCGTCGCTCTGGGAGGCCGCCGGCTACGACGGGCTCGACGGCTTCGCCTGGTACCGCACCTCGTTCGACCTCGGCGACGCCGAGGCGCGCCAGGGGGTGCGGCTCGGGCTCGGCACGATCGACGACAACGACATCACCTGGGTGAACGGGAACGAAGTGGGGCGCACCGACGGCTACAACCGGGTGCGCACCTACGACGTGCCGCCGGCCGCGCTGCGCGCCGGGCGCAACGTCGTCGCCGTGCGGGTGCAGGACACCGGCGGCGGCGGCGGCATCTACGGCGATCCGTCGCTGCTGTTCGTGGAGGCCGGCGGGACGCGGCGACCGCTGGCCGGCCGGTGGAAGTTCCGGGTCGGCGCCGTCTCCTTCCTGGCCGACGCGCAGCGCATCAACAAGGTGCCCACCGTGCTCTACAACCGGATGCTGCACCCGCTCCTGCCGCTCGCGATCAGGGGCGTGATCTGGTACCAGGGCGAGTCGAACGCGAACGGCTGGGAGCAGGCCGTCGCGTATCGCGCGCTGTTCGAGGGCCTGATCCGCAGCTGGCGCCGAGAATGGGGCGGCGCTCGCGCGATCTTCCCGTTCCTGTGGGTCCAGCTGCCGGGCTACGGCGCCCCGGACACCGTGCCGGTGGACCATCCGGGCTGGGCGGCGCTGCGGGAGTCGCAGGCCGCCGCGCTGGCGCTCCCCCGCACCGGGCAGGCGGTGGCGATCGATCTCGGCGAGAGCGCCAACATCCATCCGCGGAACAAGCAGGAGGTCGGGCGCCGGCTCGCGCTCGCCGCTCTCGCCGTGGCCTACGGTCGGACGGTGACGTACCAGGGCCCGGCGTACCTCGGTCACGAGCTGCGCGGCGGGCGGGTGGTGGTCCGGTTCGCGCATGCCGCCGGGGGCCTGGTGTCGCACGCCCCGGACGGCTCGGTGCGGAGCTTCACGGTCGCGGGTGCGGACCGGCGCTTCGTGCGCGCCGAGGCGAGGATCGAGGGGAGCCGCGTGGTGGTGTGGAGCGACCGCGTGCCGCATCCGGTGGCGGTGCGGTACGCCTGGGCCGACTTCCCGGTGGGCGCGAGCCTCTACAGCCGTGCGGGTCTGCCGGCGGCGCCGTTCCGGACCGACCGCTAGAAGCCCAGGTTCATGCCCACGAGCACGGTGCGGTAGCTCGGCGGCCCACCGGCGCCGCCGTTCTCGGGATCGTACCCGTCGTAGCTGGTGAACACCCACGGATCCTGCGCCTCGACGTAGACCCGCATCGAGCTGATGCCCCGGATGTGCCGCACCAGCGACTTGGGCAGCGCGTACCCGAGGGTGATGTTGCGCACCCGCCAGTGCGTCCCGATGCGGTAGCCCGGCGCGGCGTAGGGGCCGCCGTTTCCGGCGTCGTCGAACGTCGGCGCCTGCCGCCCGGCGGCAGGGGACCACCATACGTTGCAGCCCGGCACGGCGGCCTGCTGCGCGGCGGTCACGCCCGCCGGGGGATCGAGCTTCGCCGGGTCCGGCCCGCCGTCGCACCGCTCCGGCGTCCAGTACTGGACGTTCAGGTTGTTGTCGCGGTCGCTCAGGACAGTCCGCACGCGGAACCAGTTGAAGAACGTGTACCCGATGCGGCCCTGGAGCAGGAACGAGAGGTCGAACCCGCCCCAGGCGACGCGGTTGTAGACGCTGGCCGTGAGCCGCGGGTACGTGTTGCCGGTGATCACCCGGTCGAACCCGTCGATCCTGCCGTCGCCGTTGAGGTCGGCGACCCGGATGTCGCCCGGCTTCTGCCCGTACTGCCGGGCGAGCGCGGAGTCGGCGAGCTGCCAGATGCCGATCATCCTGACGTCGTAGAAGACCTGGTGGAGGGCGTCGCCGGAATAGAGATCGCCCACGCTGATCGGCTGGCCGATGAACCAGCGGTCGGCGACGTCGTCGCCGACACCGTCGCCCAGGCTGACGATGTAGTTCTGGTTGTGAGTGAAGCTCAGGGCGGTCGTCCACCGCGGCCCGCCGTGGTCGCCCGTCAGGTTGACGGTCCCGAGGCTCAGCTCCCACCCGGCGTTCCGCGTCTCGGGGACGTTCGACGACGTCGAAGGGAAGCCGGAGAGCGGCAACGCCCGCGTCGGCACCTGACCGTTTGTGCTCTCGCGATAGACATCGAACGTGCCGCTGATCCGGTTCGTGAACAGGCCGACGTCGAGGCCCACGTCGAGTTCCTTCGTCGTCTCCCATCCCAGCCCCGGCTCGAGGAAGATGCTCGCCTCGGCCGCGTCCATGGACGCCGTTTCCGTGGAGCCGTACCCCGCCCGGAGCTTCAGCCCCGAGAGGAACGGCACGCTCCTCATGAACGGCTCGTCGCCGAGCTGCCAGGCGACGCCGGCCGAACCCGATGCGCCGCATTGTCTCCCGGGGTCCACGTTGGAGCAGTCCTGCCGGCCCGTCAGCGTCACGCTGTACCGGCTCAGGTACGCGTAGGCGATGCGGCCCATCCACGCGTGGGTGCGCGCGGCGCTCGACACGCTGAAGGCCGGCGTCGACGTGCCGAGGTCGTACCAGAGTTGGTAGCCGGCGGGGAGGTCCTTGGACGCCGTGGAGTCGGCCTCGAACCGGCTCCGCGTCATCGTGTACAGCGCGGTCACGTCGAGCGTGTGGCGGCCCGCGATCGGACTCCACGTGACCAGGTTGTCCAGCGTCCAGCGGTACGCCCGGTGGACGGCGCGACCCGCCTGGGAGCTGCCGATCGGGATGCCGTCGACCACCACGTTCGTGTCCTGGAACTGGCCGTCGGCGACGTGCTGGAAGTCGGGCCCGAACGTGACGCGGTAGGCGAGCCCGGCGGGCAGCCGCAGCTCGCCGAACAGCGATCCGACGAGCCGGTCGGTCTTCTGCTGGTGGACATAGCCCCGCTGCTCGAGCAGCGGGTTGGTGCGCAAGGGGTCGGGCGTCGGGTGAGTCTTCAGCGTGCAGGTGGCGCACGGCGTCGGGTAGGGCGTCCCGGCGCTGTCGTACGGCAGGCCGAGCGGGTTGTTCTGCAGGGCCTCGCTCCACAGCTGGGCGTCCGCTCCGATGTCCGCGACCGATCGCGCGCCGACGGCGGTGAGGCCGAGCCGCAGGGTGCCGAACGTGTCTTCGAAGCTCACGGTGCCGGCGTACTGGTGGAACCCCTGGCCGAGGGTGACGCCGCCCTGGTTGAAGTAGGTGCCGGAGAGCGAGAGCCGGGCGTCACCCCACGTCGAGTGGTAGCCGAGCCGGTGCCGCTGCTGGGTGCCCGTGCGGAGCAACAGCCGTTGCCAATCGGTCCCGGTCGTGCAGCCCGGATGCGTCGCCCGATAGGTGGAGGTGCCGGCCGCCGTGGTGTCGTACAGGCCGGCCGGCGTCGTCGGCACGTTCAGGCTGCAGTACGCCTGCGGCAGCTCGTCGGACGTGAACACCGATCCGAGGGACGTGTCGCGGCCGGCGAGCCGGTACGCGTCCAGCCGCTCCCGCACGGTCTCCGGGCCGTTCATCATCGGCACGAGGCGCAAGGCGTTCTGGGCCCCGTACTGGACGTCGTAGCTGAAGCCCGACGCTGCGCTGTCCTCCCCGTTCCGGCCGCCGGTCGTCATCAGGATGACGCCGTTCGCGCCGCGCGCGCCGTAGGGCGCCGTCGCGGATGCGCCCTTCAGGACCTCGATCGAGGCGATCTGCGTCGAGTTGAAGTCCTCGATCCCTCCCTCGACGAGCGGCACGCCGTCCACCACGTACAGCGGCTGGTTGCTCCCCGTGAACGCCCGCGTGCCGCGGATCGTGACCTCCGTCGGGGCGCCGGGCCGGTACTCCGTGCTCACCACGTCCACGCCGGCCGCCCGCGCCTGAAGCAGCTGCGCCGGGTCGGGGAGAGGCACGTCCCGAAAGTCGGACGGATCGAGGCTCGTGACCGAGCCGGTGACCTCGCGCGGCTGCTCGGCTCCGTACGGGGTCGCCACCACGCCCTCGCGCCGTGTCGGCGCCGCCGTCAGCTGAAAATTCAGCGTGACCGGCTCGCCGGCGGTGACGATGATCGTGAGGATCAGGGCGGCGAAGCCGTGGTGT
>DATJUT010000002.1 GCA_035502185.1 Gemmatimonadales bacterium | reverse complement strand
GGCGAGACGCCCCGACCGCTATCCTGGCGAGACCCGGCGCTCGAGGGTGCCCTCGAGGCCGAGCACCAGCAGCGCGCCGTCGCCGTCCACGCCCACCGGCGCCTCGGCCCCCGGCTCGACCCACAGCCGGCCGCGCACCGCCTCGCGCTCTGCCTCGTCCAACGCCGCCGGCCGGCCCGCGAGCGCCCAGATGCGCGGGACCAGTGCCTCGAGCAGCGCCACCCGCGTCGCCCCCGCCGCGACCTCGGCCAAGGCGATGGCCGTGCCCCGGACCACGGCTGGTACCGGCCCGGCGACGTTGACGCCGACCCCGACCGCCACCCAGCCCTGGCGCGCGCCCGACCACCGCGCCTCGCACAGCACGCCGCCGGCCTTGCGGCCCGCCACCACGAGGTCGTTGGGCCACTTGAGCCGCGGCGACGCGCCGGGCGCGAGATCCTCGATCGCCGCCGCCGCCGCGAGCCCGACGCGAACCGCGAGCGCGCCGCTGAACGGCCGCACCGCCGGCCGCAGCAGCGCCGCGAGGTACACGCCCGCGCCCGGCGGCGAGTGCCACGCGCGCCCGCTCCGGCCCCGCCCCGCCGTCTGCGCGTCGGCCAGGACCAGCAGGCCGCTCTCCGCGCCGGCCGCCGCGCGCTGGTGCGCCACGTCCAGCACCGAGCCGACGCTGGCCAGCACCTGCACCTCGGTCGCGCCGGTGCGGCGCCCCAGCTCCTCCGCGTCGAGACCGTCGTAGCGGACGGGAGCCGCGACCGGCCCCGCGCCCACCCGGCCGGCCGGCGTCACCGCGGCCCGCCGCCGAAGGCGCCCAGCGCCCAGGCCAGCACCGCGGCGCCGGCCGCGATCCGGTAGACCGCGAACGGCACGAAGCCCCGGCTCCGCACCCAGCCCATGAACCACGCCACCACGGCGTAGGCCACCACGAACGAGACCACGAAGCCGATCGCGAGCAGCAGCCAGGCGTGGGCGTCCATCCGCACCGCCCCCAGCGCGCCCGCGCCGCCGCCGCGCAGCGCCTTCACGAGGTCGTAGCCCGTCGCGGCCACCATCGTCGGCATCGAGAGGAAGAACGAGAACTCGAGCGCCGCCGCCCGCGTCATCCCGGCGAGCTGGCCCGCCGCGATGGTGGACATCGAGCGCGACACGCCGGGGAAGACGGCCGAGAAGTTCTGGCACAGCCCGACCCACGCCGCCTGCGCCACGCTCATGTCCTCCATCCGCTCGGTGCGGGTGCGGAGCGCGCGCCGCGCGTACAGCGCGTCCACCACCCACATCACCACGCCGCCGATCACGAGCGCGCCCGCCATCACGAACAGGCTCTCGAGGTTCTTGCCGATGAGCTTCACGGCCATGAGCGACGGGACGGCCGTGCAGACGAACGCGAGCAGGGTGAGCGTCAGCGGGTGGCGCAGGAGCGCGCCACGACCGACGGGAGCCGCCGCCGAGGCGGCCTCGCCGACCCGGCCGGGGCCGCCGCCGGCCTGGCGCGCCGCAGCCGCCGGAGCCGCCTGGCCGCCCGTGCGGCCTGCCGCGACGAAGCTGGCGAGGAACGCGGCGATCCGCGCCCGGAAGTAGATCGGCAGGGTCGCGATCGCGCCGAGCTGGATCACGATCGTGAACATCTTCCAGTAGCCGCTGCCCAGGTCCACGCCCGCCAGCGCCTCCGCGATCCTGAGGTGCGCCGTCGAGCTGACGGGCAGGAACTCCGTGACGCCCTCGACGATGCCCAGGGCGAGGCTCAGCAGGTAGTCGTTCACTCAGGCTCCGGTGTGCCGGGTCGTCTCATCGGCAGGTGTCGTCAGCGCGGGCTCTCGGGCCGCCACGCGTCCCCGCGGGCCCGCGGTGCCGCCGATCTCGAGCCGCCGATCGGTGCGCGACGGAGGCCACGGTCTCTGCGGCGCGCGCCGGAGGCCCGAGCGCCGCGCCTCAGATCCGCTCCCACAAGAGCGCCAGCAGACCCACCGCCATCGCCAGCTTGATGCCGGCGCGCACCCCGTCGTGGCGGCCCCGCGCGAGCCGCCCCACCAGCACGAGCACGCCCACGTCGAGCAGCAGCACCGGCACGCCGTAGCGCCAGCCGTACCACCGCGCCGCCCACGGCGCCAGCGACGCCGGCACGAACAGCACCAGGATCGCCGCCGCCGCGGCGTACCCGGCGCCCGCGCCGTACGCGATGGGCAGCGTGTGCCGCCCGATCGCGAGGTCGCCCTCCACGTCCTCGACGTCCTTCACCACCTCGCGCGCCAGGTGCAGCAGCGCCGCGAGCGCGGCCGGCACGAGCCCCGCACGCCACCAGCCCACGGCCTGCGCGCCGTACACCAGCGGCAGGCTCGCGATCACGGCGACCGTGAGATTGCCGAGCAGGCCGCGCGGCTTCAGCACCGGCGAGTAGACCAGCATCACCGCCAGCGCGGCGAGGCCCAGGAGGAACAGCGGGCGGCCCACCCACCACGCGGCCGCGAGCCCGAGGCCGCCGGCGACGCCCGCCACCAGCAGCGCGGCCCCGCGCGGCATCGTGCCCACCACCAGCGGCCGCAACGCGTGGCTGATGCGGTCGGCCTCGACGTCGAAGTAGTCGTTCGCCGCGTTGCCCGCCGCACCGAGTCCGACCGCGCTGGCCATCGCCCACCACAGCGCCGCCGGGATCCACAGCTGCCCGAGCGCGAGGAACCCGCCCACCGCGACGCCGGCCGCCGCCATCACGAGGTTGCCCGGGCGCACGATCGCGAGCGGGCCCGGGGCCAGCAGCGGCGTCACGCCCGGCGCCGGCCCGGAGACCGGCGCCGCCGCGCCGTAGCCGTCGCCCGCCGCCGCGCCGACATCGTCGCCCGCCCCCGCCCCCGCGCCCGGGCCGACGCTCGCACCGGCGTCCCCGACGCGCGCCTCCTCCGGCACCTCAGGCGCCGACGACGGCGGCATAGAACTCCTCGTACTGCGGCACGACCTTCCTGATGTCGAAGGTGCGCGCCCGCTCGCGCGCCGCGGCCGAGGCCGCCTTCCACTTCGCCGGATCCGACAGCAGCGCCAGCGCGCCCGCGGCCAGCGCCTCCACGTCGCCCGGCGCCGCCAGGAACCCGCTCACCCCGTGCTCGACCACCTCGGGCAGGCCGCCGGTGTTGCTGCCCACCACCGGCACGCCGGTCGCGAGCGCCTCCAGCGCCGAGAGGCCGAACGACTCGACGTCGCTCGGCAGGAGGTACAGGTCCGCCGAGCGCAGCGCCTGCGCCACGTCCTCCACCTTGCCGAGGAAGCGCACGTGCGCGCCGAGGCCGAGCGTCTCGACCTCGCGCTCCGCCGTCGCCCGCTCGGGCCCGTCGCCCACCAGCACCAGCCGCGAGGGGACCTTGGCGCGCACCTTCGCGAAGATGCGGACCACGTCCTGCAGCCGCTTCACCGGGCGCATGTTGGAGATGTGCATCAGGGTCTTCACGCCCGCCGCCGCGCCGGCCTCCCGCGGCTGGAACTCGTCGAGGTCCACGAAGTTCGGGATCACCGCGATCTCGCACGACGTGCAGCCGAACGCGCGGTAGGTCTCGGCCCGCAGGTAGTCCGACACCGCGGTCACCGCGTCGGAATGCTCGATCGAGTACTTGGTGATGGTGTGGTAGCTCGGGTCCTGTCCCACCAGCGTGATGTCGGTGCCGTGCAGGGTGGTGACGACCGCCACCGTCTGGCCGCCGGTCATCAGCTGCCGGGCCTCCAGCGCGCTCATCGCGTGCGGGATGGCGTAGTGCGCGTGGATGACGTCGAGCCCGTGCTTGACCGCCACCTCGTGCAGCATCACCGCCAGCGCGAGCGAATAGGGCGGGTGCTCGAACAGCGGGTACGCGCCGATCTTCACTTCGTGGAAGGTGACCCGCTCGCTGTAGCCGCGCAGCCGGAACGGCTGCGCATAGGACACGAAGTGCACCTCGTGCCCACGGTGCGCCAGCGCGAGCCCCAGCTCGGTGGCGACGGCGCCGGAGCCGCCGTAGGTCGGATAGCAGGCGATGCCGATGCGCATGGGATCAGGACGTCGCCGCACGATAGCGGGCCAGCATCTGCTCCGCCAGCGCCCCGGGCTCCTCGGCGGCGTCGAACCATGCCACCGGACCCTTGAGCTGGTGGCGCAGCCACGTCTCCTGGCGCTTGGCGAACTGCCGCGTGGCCGTCGTGATGGCCTCGGCCAGGCCCGCCTCGTCCGTCGCGCCGTACATGAACGCGACCACCTCGCGGTAGCCCACCAGCTCCAGGGCCGGCGCGTCCTGCGGAACGTTCGACGCCAGCAGCCGGCGCACCTCGTCCACCAGTCCCGACGCCAGCATCGTCCGGGTGCGCTCGGCGATCCGCTCGGCCAGCTGCGGGCGCGGCAGCCGCAGCACCGCGTACCAGGGGCTCACGCCCGGCACGGGCGGCGCCCCGCTGCGCTGCAGCTCGGAGAGCGGCCGGCCCGCGAGCAGCGCGACCTCGACCGCGCGCGCCGCCCGCTGCGCGCCGCCGCCCTTGAAGCCGCGGTCCAGCCGCGCCGCCCAGCGGGCGAGCCCCTCCGCCCCCAGCGGCGTCAGCACCGCGCGCAGCCGGTCACGGCGCGCCGGGTCGAGCGGCGGCTCCGCGAACAGGCCCTCGAACAGCGCCCGCAGGTAGAAGCCCGTCCCGCCCACCACCACCGGCATCCGGCCGCGGGCGGCGATGTCGGCGATCCACCCGCGCGCGTCGCGCGCGAACCGCCCCGCGGAGTAGCGCTCGGTCGGCAGCACCAGGTCGAGACCGTGATGCGGCAGCGCTTCCCGCTCGGCGGGACTGGGCTTGGCGGTGCCGATGTTGAGGTAGCGGTAGACCTGGCCGGAATCGGCGGAGACGATCTCGATCGGCGCGAGCCGGGCGAGCGCGGCCGCGACCCGCGACTTGCCGATGCCGGTGGGGCCGGTGATGACGAGGACGGGCGCGAGCGCGTCCGGCGCAGCGCGCGAGGCCCCGGCGGCGGCCGACGGCGCGGCCGGCACGGAGCCGGGAGCGGGCGCCTGGGCGGCCGGCGCGGAGCCGGCCGCGCGCGACGCCGCGGTGGACCTTCCGGCGCGCTGCGTCCCCACTCAGCGCCGCCCGAAGCGGCGTTCCAGCTCGCCCAGCGGCAGCTGCACGATCGTGGGCCGGCCGTGGACGTCGTGCGCCGGCAGCTCGGTCGTGAACAGCCGGTCCACCAGCTCCTCCATCTCCTGCATCGTCAGCGCCTGCCCCGCCTTGATCGCGGCGCGGCACGCGAAGGTCGAGGCGAACCGCTCCAGCGGATTGGCGAGCCCGCCGAAGCGGCCGCCGGCCAGGTCGGCCACCACGTCCTTCAGGCAGCGCCCGGCGTCGAACCGCGCGTGCGGCGCCGGCACCGCGTGCACCGCGACGGTGCGCCCGCCGAACGGCTCCAGCTCCCAGCCCAGCCTGGCCAGCGGCTCGGCGTGCGCCTCGATGGCGTCCAGCTCCGCCGGCGCGAACTCCAGCGTCAGCGGGAACAGCAGCTTCTGCGCGCTCCCGCCGCCGCTCTCGAGCGCGCGCATCGTCCGCTCGTACAGCACCCGCTCGTGCGCCGAGTGCTGGTCCACGATCAGCAGCGCGTCGCCGGTCTCCACCAGAATGTAGGCCTCGTGCACCTGGGCCAGCACCCGGATCCGCCGCCCGCCGTCCACCTCCAGCGCCGGCTCCGCCCACGCCTCAGGGCCGGCCGCCGCGACGCCCGCCTCGTCCGCCACGTCGAGCCCGCCCGAATCGAGGAGGCCGAGGCCGTCGGTCTCGTCGCTCACCATCTCGGCCGACGGCGCAGAGCCGGTGCGCACGCTCGAGACCGCCAGGTGCTCCCACGGCATCTGCGCGGCGCCCCCCCCCAGCGGCGCCGCGCTCGCCACGTCGCCCAGGGCTTGGTGCACCGCCTCCTCGACCGCGGCCTCCAGCGCGTAGCGGTCGCGGAAGCGGACCTCGAGCTTGGCGGGATGCACGTTCACGTCCACGTCGCCCGGCGGCAGCTCGAGCATCAGGATCACGCTCGGCCGGCTGCCGGCCGGCACGGTCGCGCGGTAGCCGCGCTCGGCCGCACGCACCAGGAAGTGGTCGCGGATCGGGCGGCCGTTGACGAACAGGTAGGCCACGCGGCCGGTGGGCGCGGCCTCGGCGGGGCGCTGCACCAGGCCGGTGATCCGCACCGCGCCGGCCTCGTGCGTGACCGGCAGCAGCGTGGCGGCGAACCGGCGGCCGAGCACCTGCGCCGCGCGCTCGGCCAGCGACGGCGCGGGCAGCGCCTCGACCACCTGCTTGCCGTCGGCCAGCATCGCCACGCCGAGCGTCGGCAGCGCGAGCGCCAGCGTGGTGACCGCGTCCACCGCGGCCCGGGTCTCGCTCCGCGCGGAGCGCAGGAACTTCCGCCGCGCCGGCGTATTGAAGAATAGCGAGCGCACGGTCACGGTCGTCCCCGGCTGGCGCACCGCGTCCTCGACCGTCGCGACCAGCCCGCCCGTCGCGACCAGCCGCGTGCCCACCGGGTCGCCGGCCGCCGCCGTCTCCAGCTCGAAGCGGCTCACCGACGCGATCGAGGGCAGCGCCTCGCCCCGGAAGCCGAAGGTGCCGATCCCCACCAGCTCCTCGGCCGCGCGGAGCTTGCTGGTGGCGTGGCGATCGAGCGCCAGCAGCGCGTCCTCGCGCCCCATCCCTTCCCCGTCGTCGGCGACGCGCACCAGCGTCTTGCCGCCGGCCTCGATGCTGATCGCCACCGCGCTCGCGCGGGCGTCGAGCGCGTTCTCGAGCAGCTCCTTCACGACCGAGGCGGGGCGCTCGACCACCTCGCCCGCGGCGATGCGGTTGGCGACGGCGTCGGGAAGGATGGCGATGCGGCGCGGAGCCATCAGGCGCCCGCGGCGCCGCGCCCGGCGGGCCTGGTGCGGCGGCGGCCGCCCGCGCGGCTCACGCCGCGGGACCCTGGGCGGCGGAGCGGATCTCGGGGTTCTTGTCGGAGCGGAACGGCTCGACGACGGCCAGCGCCTCGGCCGTGCCGAGGCTGACCAGGGCGCGGAGCGCCGCGAGGCGCATGGCGAGCGGACGGCGGTGGAACATCCCGCCCGCCTCCCGCGCCAGGGCGGCGAGGGCCGGCACCGCGCTCGGCTCCTGCAGCCGGCCCAGCGCCTCGACCAGCGCGAGGCTCACCGCCTCGTCGCCCTCCTCCTTGAGGCGGCCGAGGAGGATCGCGCCCAGGCTGCGGTCGCCCAGCTGCGCCGCCCCCTTCGCGGCCTCGAGGCGGACGCCGGCGTCCCGGTCGCGCAGCGCGGCGATCACCAGCCGCCCCGCCTCGCTGCCGCCGAGCCGCGCCGCGGACGCGGTCGCCGCCCGTCGCACGCCGGCGTCGGCGTGTCGCACCAGCGGCGCGAGGGCCGGCAGGGCCGCCGCCGGGGCGGCAGTCGCGCCCAGCAGCGTCGCGGCCGCGCGCGCCGCTTCCGCGTGGTCCGACGCCGCGCGCTCGGCCAGGTGGCGCACCGCGGCGGCGCCGGCGGTCTCGAGCGCTCTCGCCCACGGCTCGCGGGCCGCGTCGTCCGGCGCGGCCACGTAGGCGTCGAACATCGCCGGCACCGCGCGCGAACCCAGCGCACCGAGCGCGCCGAGCACGGCCTGGCGCGCCGAGGCCGCCGTCCTGAGCTCGCCCACCAGGCCGATCATGGACGCGAGCGCGGGGTCGGTCACGACCGGCGCCAGCGCCGCGCGCGCCGCCTCCGCGGCCGCCGCGTCGCCGCCGGCGGCCCAGTGCGCCAGCGACGAGACCGCTTCGGCGAGCGTGGCGAAGTCGCGCGCGGCCGCCAGCTCGGCCGCGACCGCGCCGAGCCGGGTGATGGGCGCCACCGCCTCCGCCGGCGCGGCGCCTTCGAGCTGGGCCACGAGCCGATGGGCCTCGATGTCGGGCGGCAGGGCGTTGGGCCGGAACACGCCGGTCGAGCGGGCGCCGAGCGGGCCCGCCTCGGCGCCGGACGCCGCCGCGCCCGCGGCCGGCACCCGCGGCGTCGCGGTGGGCCTGCGGACCGCGCCCTCGAGCTGGATGTGCGAGAAGGCCGGCGGCCGCGGCGCCGCCGCGGGCGCGGCGCCGCCCTTCGGCGTGCCACCCGCCGTCTGGCGGATCAGCGACACGAACTCGTCGGCCGTGACGCCCGGCTCCAGGCTCAGCGAGCGGTGGCCGGCCGCGTAGAGGAGGTTGGCGAATTCCTGCACCGGCGGGTTCTGCGGCACCAGCGGCTTGTTGGCCAGCGCGAAGCCGGCAGGCCCGATCCGCAGCTCCACCAGGCCCACGCCCGCGAGCGAGGGCAGCGCCGCCGTCAGGTCGGTCATCGCCTGCTGCACGGCCGGATGGCCGGTCGGGTAGAAACGGCACACCCGGAACGCCTTGCCCACCTCGGCGAGCACCGCCTCCAGCACCTTGGTGTCCATCGCTCAGCGCTTGATGCGCTCGCCCCGATCTTCGTGCCGGAACACCCAGGTCGCCAGCCGCCACGGCGCGATCGGCTCCACGGGGTTGACGCCGAACCACTCCTCGTCGCTCCCCGAGCCCGCGTTCGCCGCGAGCCGCGCCTCGGCCTGCGCCACGATCTTCTTCGCCCGCTCGATCCACAGCGTGCAGTTCACCGGCCGCAGGTCCACCCAGCCGCGCGGCGCCGCCGCCAGCGCGTCGCCCGGCTCCGGCGGCACCACCACGTTCGCGCCCCGGTACAGCGACTTCCCGTCGCTGCACAGGACCGGGATCCCGACCGAGAGCATCTCGGCGCGCAGCACCGCGTCGCGATCCACCAGCGCCTGCGCGTCCCGGCTCACCTGCGCCGGCTCGGTGACGGCCAGCTGCTCCACGCTCGGCGACAGCAGCGACATCAGGTGCGCCTCGAACAGCAGCTTGCTCAGCCGCGGCGGCCCCAGCATCTCGAACGCGACCGACGGCACGTGGTACTCCGCCGTGAGGTCCGCCAGCCGCTCCATCGCCGCCTCGCGCAGGATGCCGGCGCGGTAGGTGGGCCCCGCCGTCGCGCCGTCCATCGCACCGATGATGTCGTGCCCGGTCGGCCGCCCCTCCAGCTCCATCACCACGTGGTCCGCGACTTCCTCGGGGGTGATGAATTCCATCTGCCCCAGCGCCGTGATGGTCGCGAACTCCTCCAGCGAGAACAGGCCGTTCTCGCCCATGTCGATGTACGCCGACTCGAGCGGCCGGCCGAGCGGCACCCAGCCGCCCGCCTTGTCGCCGAACGCCGCGGCCAGCGGCAGCGGCTTCGGGCAGTCGAACAGCGGGATCGGGTTGCCGCCGCGCCGCACCGGGCCGCAGGCGATCTCGCGCCAGCCGATGGCGGCGGTGGGCTTGATCTCCAGCGTCGCCGGCGCCTCCGGCGTGCGGCCGAGCAGGAACAGCAGCAGCGTGTGGGCGCCGGCCACGGCCGACTTGGTCATCAGCGTCCGCGACGGGCGCTCCTCGGAGTGCGTGTAGGGGATGTTGAAGCCCATCCCGCCGGTGCCGCTGGTGCCGATCTTGAGGTACGCGCGCGTGCCCGCGCGCCGCATCCCTTCCATCAGGATCTGCACGTGGCGCGTGAGCTGCGGCATCGGCTCGGTCAGCAGGTGCTTCTCGACCGCCGCCAGGTCCACCGCCCCCTTGGTGGCGAGCGCGTGCAGCGAGCGGGCGGAGCGGTACACGTCCTGGTAGGCGAAGGCCGTCGCGGTGTTGATGCAGTCCACCACCGCGGCGGGCTGGTAGCGCATCAGCAGCTGGACCAGCTGGCTGCGGGCGATCGTCTCCTCGGTCAGGTCGCCGTACACGTCGTCGATCAGCAGCCGGCGGTTGTCCGCCGAGTCGGTGAGCCGGGCGCGATCCGCCTGCGCCAGCGAGGCCGGCAGGTACACGTTGCCGTGCTCGGTGACGATCCGGGTCGCGCCGGCGTACGGCGCCAGGGCCTGGGCGGCCTGCGTGGTCTCGCGCTCGGTGAGGGCCACGATGACGATCGCCGTGGGGCGACGCTCGAGCATCCGTCGCGCCACCGCGTGGCCGACGAGCCCGCTGCCGCCGAGGATCATGATGGTCGAGTCTTGAAGCTCCATACGAGCGCCTGGCCTACCCTGAAAGAGATGGTGGATGCGGCAGCCCGACCGCCGCGTACAGCGCGGCCGTCTCCCGCGCGTCGAGCCGGCGCGCCTGCCCGGGCTCGAGGTCGCCCAGCCGCACCGGCCCGTAGGCGTCGCGCACCAGCCGCCGCACCCCGAGGCCCAGCGCCGCGGCCAGCCGCCGCACCTCGCGCGAGCGGCCCTCGCGGAGCTCCAGCTCCAGCGTGCCGCCCCGCGCCCCGGCCCGGTAACGCCACCGGGCCGGCCGCACCGGACCGTCCGCGAGCGCGACCCCGCCCGCCAGCGCCGCCTTCCCGGCCTCCGTGAGCCGGCCGGTGACCTCGACCCGGTACGACCGCGGCACCTGCCACCGCGGGTGCATCAGCCGGTGGGCCGCCTCGCCGTCCGTGGTGCACAGCAGCAGGCCCTCCGAGTACACGTCCAGCCGGCCCACCGAGACCAGCGACGGCGGCGCCTCGCGCAGCAGGGAGAATATGCTCGGGTACCGGGGGGTTCCGCACCTGCTGGTGACGTAGCCCGGCGGCTTGTGCAGCGCGAGCCACGCCAGCTCGGCCAGCGCCAGCGGCCGCCCGTCGAGCGTCACGCGGTCCGCGGCCGGATCCACCGGGTCGCCCGGCCCCACGGGGGGCGCCCCGTTGACGGCCACCCGGCCGGCCGCCACCAGCTCCGCCGCGCCACGGCGCGACGTGACGCCCGCCCGCGCGAGGAAGCGCGCGAGGCGGACGGTGCTCACGGCTCGGACGCTTGCGGCGGCCGCAGCGCCACGGCCAGCTCCTCGGTGCGCGGCAGGTCGGCGAGGTCCGCCAGGCCCAGCAGCTCGAGGAACAGCGGCGTGGTGGCGTAGAGGATCGGCCGCCCCAGGCCCTCCGACCGGCCGGCGACGTCCAGCATCCCCCGCTCCAGGAGCATCCGCAGCACGCCCCCGCACGAGACGCCCCGGATCTCCTCGATCTCCGCCCGGCCCACCGGCTGGCGGTAGGCGACGATGGCGAGCACCTCGAGCGCGGCCGCCGACAGCTTGGCCGGCCGCGCGGCGAAGGCCGCCCGCTCGATGGCCTCGGCGAAGATCGGCCGGGTCGTGATCTGCCAGCCGCCGGCCACCTCGCTCAGCTCCACGCCGTGGCCGTCGGCCTCGTAGTGGTCGCGCAGCTCGCCCAGCGCGCGGCGCCAGTCGTCCTCGGTGGCCTCGGCGTCGAGCAGCGTCAGCTCGTCGAGGGCGAGCGGGCGCGGCGCGGCGAACAGCGCCGCCTCAAGCAGCCTGGTACGTTGGTCCACGGGCGACTTCGAATGGGGTGAAGGCCTTGCGCTGCGCCAGCGTCAGCGTCCCGACGCGCGCCAGCTCCAGCAGCGCCACCAGCGAAGAGAGCACGTCCACGATCGTCGCGCGCGCCCCGAGCAGGTCCCGCCACCCGAACCGCTCGTGCTCGGCCAGCAGGTCCATCACGCGCCGGGTCGCCGCCTCCACGTTGAGGGGCCGCGGCATCACGCGGAAGATGACGGGGTCGGGCATCATCGCCAGCACCCGCTCCACCGCCTCGATCAGCTCGGTGAGGTCGAACTCGGGGGGCGGCGGCGGCAGGTCGCGCGGCGCGGGGATCCAGCCGCGGGTGTAGCGGTCGGCGCGGCGCCGCGCCGCCGCGGTGAGCCAGTCGGTGATCTCGCGGATCTGCTGGTACTCCAGCAGCCGCCGCACCAGCTCGTGGCGCGGGTCCTCCCACGGCTCCTCGTCGCCGCGCCGCGGCAGCAGCATCTGCGCCTTGATCCTCAGGAGCCGCGCGGCCATCTCGAGGTACTCGGCCGCCTCGTCGAGCCCCAGGTCGTGGATCGCCATCAGGAACTGGTCCGCGATCCGCGCGATGGGGATGTCCCAGATGTCGATCTCCTCGCGGCGGATCAGCGCCAGCAACAGGTCGAGCGGGCCCGAGTAGCGCTCCAGGCTCACCACGAACCCGCCGCCCGCCCCCGGCTCGCCCGCCGCCGCGGCCGCGCCGGCGCCCGCGGGGGCCAGGCCCTGGGCCGGCGCCCCGGGCGCGGTCACCGGACCGCCGCCGGCAGGGCGAAGGAGCCCACGGCCGAGAGGGTGAGGCGGCTGGCCATGTCGGCCGGCCAAAGCAGCACGTTCCACACCACCGAGAAGGACGGCACCATGAAGGTCAGCAGCAGCACCAGGAAGCCGTAGCGGCCGACGGCCCGGTAGCGCGCGCCGAGGGCCGGCGGCAGCAGGTGGTAGAAGATGTGCGAGCCGTCGAGCGGCGGAAGGGGCACGAGGTTGAAGATCGCGAGCACGTAATTGAGGAAGATGCCGAAGAACATCATCCGCTGCAGCAGGCCGAGCACCGCGGCGCTCGCGGGCAGCGCCTGTCCCAGCACGCCGAACAGGGCGAACACCACCGCGCACACCAGGGCGAGGCCCAGGTTGGTGACGATCCCGGCCGAGGAGACGATGAGGTCGCCGCGACGGTAGTTCCGGAAGTTGCGCGGGTTGATGGGCACGGGCTTGGCCGAGCCGAAGGTGAACGTGCCGTGGCTCAGGAACCACAGGCCGACCGGCACCAGGATGCTCATCATCGGGTCGATGTGGGGCAGCGGATTCAGGGTCAGGCGGCCGAGCATGTACGCCGTGGGGTCCCCCTGCCGGAACGCGGTCCAGGCGTGGGCGTACTCGTGGGCGACGACGGAAAACAGCAGCACGGGCAGGACGAGGAGGAAGTCGGTCACCGGCTCTCGGGCGTCTCCGCGCGTCAGGGAGGGCGCAACCTAACCCGCCCGGAAACCCTTGTCAAAGCACGCACTTCGCTTGACTGGCCGCCTCCGCGCCACTACTGTTCGCGCTCGTCAATCGCCGTGGTCAGCCGACCGGAGAAACGTCGTGCCGAAGCTCAAGTCGTCGAAGAAGAAGATGCGTCAGGCGCGCGCGCACACCGCCCACAATCGCGCGCAGCGCTCCGCCATCAAGACCGCCGTCAAGCGGGCCCGGGCCACCCCGACGGCCGAGAGCGTGAAGGCCGCCGTGCGCGCGCTCGACCGGGGCGCCGGCAAGGGTCAGATCCACCGCAACACGGCGGCGCGCAAGAAGTCGCGGCTCGCCCGCCTGCTGGCCAAGCAGAAGACTCAGTAGGGCGCCAGCTCGGCGCCGCATTTCTCGCAGTACCACTCCGACGGGAGATTCTTCGTCCCGCATTCGGTGCACACCAGCGTCTTGGTGGTGCCGTCCGAGTCGCGGACCGGGGACTTCGCGGCCGCCGGCGCCGCCGCGGCCGGCGCCGGCGCACGCTCCGGCTTGGGCTCCGGCTTCGGCTCCGGGGCCGCGGGCGCGGGCCGCGCCTGCTCGAGCCGCTCCTGCTCGAGCCGCGCCGCCTCGGTCTTCGGGGCCGGCGCCGGCGCGGCCGGGACCCCGCCCCGGTCGCTCAGCGAGCGCAGGAACTCCAGCTCGTCCACGGCCATCTGCGGCTGCGAGACGCGGGGCCGGCCCGGATCGGACGGGCGGCCGCGGGGCTCGCTCGCGGCCAGTGCCGGGCGCTCCTCGACGGCCGGCGGAGGCGGGGGCGGCGGGGGCGGAGGCGGAGGCGGGGCCGCAGCCTTCCGCGCGCCGACGCCCTTGATCAGGCCGAGGATCTCCTCGTAGCGCTCGATGTCCCGCTCGACGACGCTGATCTCCTTGGTCAGGTCGGCCAGCGCCTCCTTGCACCGCGCCGCGATCTCCTCGTACTCGTCCTCGCCGAACTCCCCGACCTGCCGCCGCAGCCGCGCCTCGGCCAGCTCGTCGGTGCGGTCCGCGTGCTGCTTGGTCAGTCCCTCGGCGCGCGTCTCGGCTTCCTCGAGCGCCTGCCGGACGCCGTCCTCGTGCTCGGCCAGCTCCTTGGTCACGTCGTCGAGCCGGGCGGCGTAGTCGGCGCGCACGCGCCGCGCCACGTGCGAGGGCGCCGCGCCCGCCGCTTCCGCGTCGAGCCGCTCCAGCCATTCCTGGAACTGGCGTTGCTGGTCGAGCAGGCGCTCGACCGCCGTCTGGCTCTTGGTGCCCTTGCGCGTCATGACGTCCTCCGCGGCGGCATCAGCCTCGCGACCTCCTCCGGCGACAGCGGCCGGGCTCCCCCCAGCAGGCGCGCCACCAGTAAGATACGCGCCCCCTGCTCCAAACTCTCCATCCGGAAGCACGCGGCCTCCACCGTGGGGCCGAGGGTCACGGCGCCGTGGTTGGCCAGCAGCATCGCGTCGTGCTCCCGGGCGAAGGGGCGCACCCGCTCGCCCAGCTCCGGCGTGCCGGGCGCGCCGAACGGCACGATGGGCACCATCCCGAACTGGGTCACCAGCTCCGCGAGCGACCCGTCGCCCAGGATCTTGCCCGCGACCGCGAACCCGGTCGCCACCGGCGGATGCGCGTGCACCACCGCGGCGACGTCGGGGCGCTGGCCGAAGATCGCCAGGTGCATTCCCAGCTCGGTGGACGGCCGCGCCTGGCCGCGCACCACGCGCCCGGCGAGGTCCACCTCCACCAGGTCGCCCGGCTCCAGCTCGCCCTTGTCGCGGCCCGCCGGCGTCACCAGCAGGCGGTCCGGCCCGCACCGCGCGGCGATGTTGCCGTCGGTGCCCGCGATCAGCCCCCGCTCCGACAGCCGCGCCCCCGCACGGCACACCGCGCGAGCGACCGCGAGCCGGTTCACCGCGCCGCGCCGCTCACCGGCCCGCCGGCGCGGCCGGCGTGTCGCCCCGCCGGTGCACGATCTCGCCGCCCACGATCGTCCAGCGCACCACGCCCCGCAGCGAGCGGGCCGCGAACGGCGTGTTGCGGCTCTTGGAGAAGAAGCGCCCCGGGTCCACGGTCCAGCGCGCCGCCGGATCGAACACCACCACGTCGGCCGGCGTGCCCGGCGTGAGCGTGCCCGCCGCCAGGTGCGCGATCTCGGCGGGCCGCGTCGCCAGCGCGCGCACCAGGCCGGGCAGGTCGAGCACCTTGCCGTCCACCAGCTCGGTCAACGCCACCCCCAGCGCCGTCTCCAGCCCCACCACGCCGAACGGCGCGTTGTCGAACTCCTGCTCCTTGGCGTCGTAGTGGTGCGGCGCGTGGTCCGTCGCGATGCAGTCGATCGTCCCGTCGGCGAGCCCCGCGCGCAGGGCCGCCACGTCCCGCCCCTCCCGGAGCGGCGGGTTCATCTTCGCGTTGGTGTCGTAGGCGCCGCAGGCCGCGTCGGTCAGCGCCAGGTGGTGCGGCGTGGCCTCGGCCGTTACCCGGACGCCGCGCGCCTTGGCGTCCCGGATCATCGCCACCGTGCCCGCGGTCGAGACGTGCGCCAGGTGCACGTGCCCGCCGGTCAGCTCGGCGAGCTGGATGTCCCGCGCCACCACCACGTCCTCGGCCGAGCGCGGAATGCCCTTGAGGCCGAGGCGGGTCGAGACCAGGCCCTCGTGCATCGCGCCGCCGGAGGAGAGCGACAGGTCCTCGCAGTGGTCGATCACCGGGATCCCGAAGCTCAGCGCGTACTCGAGCGCGGTGCGCATCAGGTGCGCGGTGGCGACCGGCCGGCCGTCGTCGGAGACGGCGACGGCGCCCGCGCCCACCAGCTCGCCGAACTCCGCGAGCTGCTCGCCCCTCTGCCCGAGCGACACGGCGCCGATCGGGTAGACCCGGGCCGTGCCGGCGCGGCGCGCCTGCGAGACGATGAAGCCCACCGCGGCCTGGTTGTCGGTCACCGGATCGGTGTTGGGCATCGCGCACACCGACGTGAACCCGCCCGCCACCGCGGCCCGCGCGCCCGTGGCGATGGTCTCCACGTCCTCGCGGCCCGGCTCCCGGAGGTGCACGTGCAGGTCCACGAAGCCCGGCGCCACCACGCAGCCCGCGGCCTCGAGCACCTCCGCGCCTTCCGCCCCGAGGCCGGCGCCGACGGCCGAGACCCGGCCGTCCGCGAGCAGCACGTCGGCCACCTGGTCGAGGCGGCGCGCCGGGTCGATCACCCGGCCGCCCCGGATCAGGATCGGCTTCACCGCGCCCCCCGATACTTCGCGCCACGCGCGCAGCGGGCTTCGCGCCGCCCGCAACCAGACACGGTCCGGCTCGACATCACCTCTCGGGTGCCCCCTTCGCGCTCTCGGCCAGCTCCGGCTTCCCGCCCGCCAGGAGGTACAGCACCGCCATCCGCACCGCGACGCCGTTGGTGACCTGGTCGAGGATCACCGCGTGCGGGCCGTCCGCCACCCGCGAATCGATCTCCACCCCGCGGTTCATCGGCCCCGGGTGCATGATGATCAGCTCCCGGGTAGACCGCTCCAGGCGCTCGAGCGTGACGCCGAACACCCGGTAGTACTCGCGCGTGGAGGGCACGTAGCCGGCCTGCATCCGCTCGAGCTGGAGGCGCAGCACGTTCAGCACGTCGGCCCACTCTATCGCCTCCTCCACGCGGCGGAACACCGTCACGCCCAGCTCGCCGATCCCGAGCGGCAGCAGCGTCTGCGGCCCGCACACCGCGACCTCGGCGCCGAGCTTCAGCAGGCCCCAGATGTTCGACCGCGCCACCCGCGAGTGCAGCACGTCGCCCACGATGCACACCTTCGTGCCCGCGATCGGCCGGTGGTCGCGGATCGTGAGCAGGTCCAGCAGGCCCTGGGTCGGGTGCTCGTGCTTCCCGTCGCCCGCGTTGATCACGTTCGACTCGATCCGCTCCGCCAGGAACTTCGCCGCCCCGCTCGAGCCGTGGCGCATCACCACCATGTCGATGCGCATCGCCTCGAGGTTCCGGGCCGTGTCCACCAGCGTCTCGCCCTTCACCACCGACGAGCCGGTGCTGCCCACGTTCACCGTGTCGGCCGAGAGGCGCTTCTCGGCGAACTCGAAGCTGATGCGGGTGCGGGTCGAGGGCTCGAAGAACAGGTTGACGATGGTCTTGCCGCGCAGCACCGGCACCTTCTTGATCGCGCGCTCGCTGATCTCCTTGAACGGCTCCGCGGTGTCGAGGATCAGCCGGAGGTCGTCGGCCGAGAGGTGCTCGAGCCCCAGCAGGTCCTTGCCCAGCGCGCGGCTCACGGCTTCGGCTTCCCCTTCCCGGCCCGCGCCGCCCGCAGCACCTCAACCGCGTCGCGCCCGTCCAGCTCCCGGACGAGCACGTCCACCCGGTCCCCCGGCGCGGTCGTCACCTTCTCCCCGATCACGTCGGCCTGGATCGGCAGCTCGCGCCCGCCCCGGTCCACCAGCACCGCCAGCCCGATCCGGGCCGGCCGCCCGAAGTCGGCCAGCTGGTCGAGGGCCGCGCGGACCGTGCGCCCGCTGAAGAGCACGTCGTCCACGATCCACGCGTGCCGGCCGTCGAGCGCCACCGGCAGCGAGGTCGGGCCGATCAGGGGCCGCGGGCCCACCACCTCGAGGTCGTCGCGATACAGCGTGATGTCGAGCGAGCCGCGCGGCACGTCCACGTGCGCCGCCGCCGCGACCGACGCCGCGAGCCGCGCGGCCAGCTCGACCCCGCGGCGTTGGACGCCGATCAGGACGAGCAGACGGGGATCCGGGGTTTGCCGCACGATGTCCTGGGCCATCCGTTGCAGCGTGCGTTCGACCGCACCGGCGTCCAGGACGAGCTGGCGCTCTTCAGGCGGCATATTGGCGGGGAAACGTAAGGCGCTGACGCGCCAGTTGCCAGTTGCCGGACAGCAGGGTGGAAGTGGTTACCAGCCGCCAGAGCCGAGGGGCCAGACCGGTGGCAGGTCCTGGCCACGGGTCTGGCCCCCGTCGGGCTCAGCTCTGGGAACCACTGCCCTACCTCGCCGTCTGGCAACTTCACTGCGCTCAGGTCACCGAGTTCCGCCTTCAGAACGGATGGGGTGGGATTCGAACCCACGAGACCCTTTTGGAGCCCACACGCTCTCCAGGCGTGCGCCTTAAGCCACTCGGCCACCCATCCAAAACCGGGACAGTTGCGAGACGCCGAGTTCCGTGCAACCGCCTCACAACCAAGGCAGTTGCGAGACGCCGAGTTCCGTGCAACCGCCTTGGCGATCAGCTCCGACCGCCCCGCCCCTGCCAACTGCGGTTGGGAGGGGCCTCGAGACTCAGCCCTCGCTTCTCGTAACAACTCGCAACTCGGCGTCTGGCAACTGCACCGCAATCTCCGAGCTGCCTTGCGGCATTCTCCACAGGCGGACAGGGTGGGATTCGAACCCACGGGACCCGCAAGGGCCCACCGGTTTTCGAGACCGGCCGTTTCAACCGCTCACGCACCTGTCCCGGCGGGGGAAACCTACGCAGCCCGGGCTTCCCGAGACAACTCGCCCGGGGCCCGCCCGACGGTCGAGTGAGGACCGTCACTGTCCTTCCCGGCCCGGCCTTGGTAGGCTAAGACGCTCCACCAACATCATCGTGCGCCCCGCCCGTCGGCGGGGCGACCGGCACACCTGCGACGCAGGAGGCACTTCGCATGCGCCCCACCAGTCTTGCGGCGCTCCCCCTCGCCCTGGCCGTGGCCGCCGCCACGTCCTGCAGCAAGGAGAGCCCCACCGGCCCTACCACTCTCGGCAACGTCACGTGCGGCAGCGCCGACCAGTCGGTCTGCCCGCGGGCCGGTCTCACGCTGGGCTTCAACGGCACGACGGCCACGCCGACGATCGCCCTGGCGAACGCCAGCACCACCGTCACCGCCACCTCGTCGGCCTACGAGGTCACCGGGACGACCAGCGCCACCCTGCCGGGCTACTGGCTCGTGGTGGTCGGCGGCAACCTGCGGGCGTGGGGCCAGATGGGCGTCCTCACCGGCGCCTTCATCGCCGACATCCCGCTGTTCTGCGGCCAGCAGGCCGTGCTGTTCCGATTCGACAACGGCAGCGGCACCTCCTACTGGTACAGCAACGTGACGCTGCGCAACTGCACCACGCCGCTGTTCCGGGCGCAGCTGACCTGGGACACCAACGAGGACGACACGCTGAACAGCGACATGGACCTGCACCTGATCCGGCCGGGCGGCACGATGAACGGCGACAGCGACTGCTTCTTCGCCGACTGCAAGGTGATCGAGGTGCCGGCGGGCCTCGAGTGGGGCGCGACGGGCCCGGCGGGCAACCCGAGCCTCGACGTGGACAACGTGATCGGCTTCGGCCCGGAGAACATCACCATCCAGTCGGCCCCGGACCCCGGCGCCTTCCCGGTGATCGTGTACAATTACAGCGGCTTCGCCGGCACGCACCCGACGGTGAAGATCTTCTTCAACGACGTCGAGGTCGCGCGCTACACGTCCGCGCAGCCCGTGGACTGGCCGAACAACGCGTATTGGTACGTGGCGACGGTGGATATCGCCAACCAGGTGATCACGGCCAAGAACACGTACTCGGGGACGCCGCCGGTGGCGCCCATGGCCAGGAGTATCGCGATGCCACGCAAGCTGGCCGCGCCGTTCCGGAGATAGAGCCGGCGCAGGGGCGGAAGCAGCCCGCCAGTACGCCGGGATGTGGGTGACCGGAAGCCGGGAGCGGTGAGGGGCCAGTCCGACGTGGGTACGACCCGCGAGGACTCGCCCCTCGCCTCACCGCCCTCGCTACCGCTCGACTCCCGGCGTGCCGCGACGGCACTGAATGCAGAGCCAGACTGTCCACCGAGAAAGGAAGCCGCGTGCCGCCTGCCGAGTCACCGCTCGAGGCCTGGAGGACCTTCTACCAGATCGTCGGCGCGTCCGCCGGCGCGCTGACGGGCCTGCAGTTCGTGGTCGTCGCCCTCAGCGCCCAGTCGCCGACGCTTCGCAGGTCGGAGGCCTCGATCCTGGCCTTCGGCACGCCCACGGTCGTCCATTTCTGCGCCGTGCTCCTGGCGGTGTCCATCCTCAGCGCCCCGTGGCCGTCGCTGTCCGGCGCCGCGGTGGCCCTCACGCTCGGCGGCGCGGCCGGGATCGCCTACACCGCCATCGTCATCCGGCGCGCGTCACGGCAGCGCGCCTACGTCCCGGTGCTGGAGGACTGGCTGTGGCACGCGGTGTTCCCGGCCGCCGGGTACCTGGCCCAGATCCTGGCCGCCATGGCCCTGCCCGACCATGCGCCGGTCGCGTTGTTCTGGCTGGGAGGCGTCGCGCTGCTCCTGCTGCTGACGGGCATCCACAATGCGTGGGATGCGGCGGCCTACATCTCGCTCGGCACGCACCACGGAGCGGACGGCGAACAGAAGGCCGGGGGACAGTGAAGTTGCCAGACGGCAAGGAGGAAGTGGTTACCAGATGTCAGTTGGACGGGGGCCAAACCAGTTGCCGGTTCTGACCTCTGGTCTGGCTGCGGCCAACTGGCAACTGACAACCACTTCCCCCTTCGCCGTCTGGCAACTGTTCTGCGATCCGCCAGCCTACTTTCTGGCCTCCTTGAAGAACTCCTCGAGCAACGCAGCGCACTCCCGCTCCAGGACGCCGGGCACCAGCTCGACCCTGTGATTCAGTCTCGGGTGCCGCAGCAGGTCGTGCAGGCTGCCCGCCATCCCGGCCTTCGGGTCCCACGCGCCGAACACCACCCGCGGCACCCGCGCCAGCACGATCGCGCCCGCGCACTGCGCGCAGGGCTCGAGCGTGACGTAGAGCGTGGCGCCCAGCAGCGCGTCGCCGCGCGTGATCCCGCCCTCGACCGCGGCGTCGAGGCAGTCCATCTCCGCGTGCAGCCGCGGGTCCCTCCGCTCCCGCATCCGGTTGCGCCCCGACGCGAGCACGACGCCCTCCCGCACCAACACGGCGCCGACCGGCACCTCTCCCGCGCCGCGCGCGGCCGCCGCCTCCGCGAGCGCGAGGCGGACGCCCGCTTCGTCCTGCTCCCGCCGGCTAGGCACGCGAGCCCGCCGCCTTCTCGAAGCTCAGGGCGTTCCCCGACGGGGCGCGGTCCACTCGGATCACGTCGCCCTCGGCGTACTTCCCCTCCAGCACCGCCAGCGCCAGCGGGTTCTGCACCAGGCGCTGGATCGCGCGCTTCAGGGGCCGCGCGCCGAACACCGGGTCGTAGCCCTCGCTCGCCAGCAGCCGCTTCGCCGCCGGCGTCACGTCGAGCTGGAGCTTCTTCTCGGCGAGCAGCGCGGAGGCCCGCGCCAGCTGGAGGTCCACGATCTTCTCCAGCTCCTCCTGCCCGAGCGGCCGGAAGATGATGGTGTCGTCCACCCGGTTGAGGAACTCCGGCCGGAACGCCTGGCGCAGCGCCTCCAGCACCCGGGTCTCGACCTCCTCCCAGTTGCCGGTCCCCAGCTCCAGGATCCACTGGCTGCCGAGGTTGCTGGTCATGATGATCACGGTGTTGCGGAAGTCCACCGTGCGGCCCTGCGAGTCGGTCAGCCGGCCGTCGTCGAGGATCTGCAGCAGCACGTTGAACACGTCGGCGTGCGCCTTCTCGATCTCGTCGAACAGGATCACGCTGTACGGCCGCCGCCGCACCGCCTCCGTGAGCTGGCCGCCCTCCTCGTAGCCCACGTAGCCGGGCGGCGCGCCGATCATCCGCGCCACGGCGTGCTTCTCCATGTACTCCGACATGTCGAGCCGCACCAGCGCGCGCTCGTCGTCGAACAGGAATTCCGCCAGCGCCCGCGCGGTCTCCGTCTTCCCCACCCCGGTGGGGCCGAGGAAGATGAAGGAGCCGGTGGGCCGGTTGGGATCCGACAGACCGGCGCGGGAGCGGCGCACGGCGTTGGCCACCGCCGCCACCGCTTCGGGCTGGCCGATCACCCGCGCCGCGAGGTGCGCCTCGAGGTGCGCCAGCCGCTGCTTCTCCGACTCCATCATCCGCGTGACCGGGATGCCCGTCCATCGCGCCACGATCTCCGCCACGTCGTCGGCATCCACCTCTTCCTTGAGGTACTTCCCCGTCTTCTGCACCTCGGCGAGCTTCGCCTCCGCCTCCTTCAGCTCCCGCTCCACGCCCGGCGCGGCGCCGTAGGTCAGCTCGGCCGCCTTCGCCAGGTCGCCGCGGCGGGTCGCCTGCTCGGCTTCGGCCTTGAGCGACTCGACCTTCGCCTTGAGGCCGCGGATCCGCTGGATCGCGTCCTTCTCCGCCTGCCAGCGCACCTTCATCGCGCTCGAGCGCTCGCGGGAATCGGCCAGCTCCTTCTCCAGCGCCTTCAGGCGCTCCTTGCTCGCCTTGTCCTTCTCCTTGGCGAGCGCGGTGCGCTCGATCTCGAGCTGCACGATGCGCCGCTCGACCTCGTCGATCTCCTGCGGCAGCGAGTCGATCTCGATCCGCAGCCGCGAGGCGGCCTCGTCGATCAGGTCGATGGCCTTGTCGGGCAGGAACCGGTCGCCGATGTAGCGGTCGGAGAGCGTCGCCGCCGCCACGATCGCCGGATCGGTGATCCGCACGCCGTGGTGCACCTCGTAGCGCTCCTTGAGGCCGCGCAGGATCGCGATCGTGTCGGCCACCGACGGCTCGCCCACCAGCACCGGCTGGAAGCGCCGCTCCAGGGCCGCGTCCTTCTCCACGTGCTTGCGGTACTCGTCGAGCGTGGTCGCGCCCACCACGTGCAGCTCGCCCCGGGCCAGCATCGGCTTCAGCATGTTGGCGGCGTCCACCGCGCCCTCGGCCGCGCCCGCGCCCACGATGGTGTGCAGCTCGTCGATGAAGACGACGAACAGGCCCTCGCCCGCGGCGATCTCCTTGAGGACCGCCTTCAGCCGCTCCTCGAACTCGCCGCGGTACTTGGTGCCGGCCACCAGCTGGCCGATGTCCAGCGCGATCACCCGCTTGTTGCGGAGCGACTCGGGCACGTCGCCGTTGACGATCCGCTGCGCCAGCCCCTCGACGATGGCCGTCTTGCCCACGCCCGGCTCGCCGATCAGCACCGGGTTGTTCTTGGTGCGCCGCGACAGCACCTGGATCACCCGGCGGATCTCCTCGTCCCGGCCGATCACCGGATCGAGCTTGCCCGCACGGGCCTGCTCGGTGAGGTCGCGCGTGAACCGCTCCAGCGCCTTGTACTGGCCCTCCGGGTGCTGGTCGGTGACCTGGTGCGCGCCGCGCACCGCCTTCAGCGCCTCCATCAGGTCGTCGCGCTTGACGCCCGCGGCGGCGAACAGCTCGTGCGCCGTGGTGCCGCGGGTCTGCGCCAGCGCGAGCAGCAGGTGCTCGGTCGACACGAAGTCGTCCGACAGCTTCCCGGCTTCCTGCTCGGCGCGGTCGAGCGCGGACACCAGCTCGCGCGAGAACTGGGGCTCGGCGCCGCCCGACTGCTTGGGGAAGCGGTCCAGCTCGCGGCTCACCTCGTCCTT
>DATJUT010000001.1 GCA_035502185.1 Gemmatimonadales bacterium | reverse complement strand
ACCTCGATCTCCTGGCCTTCCTTCCCGGCCCAGTTCCAGTGCGGGAAGAGGTGCAGCACCGGCTCGGAGCCCCACCACGCCTGGTAGTAGTAGAAGTTGTCCTTCGCGAAGCCGCAGGTGTCCAGGATGCCGAAGTGCGAGCTGATGCACGGCCACTGGTACGGCGTCGGCTCGCCGCGGTAGTCGAAGCCCGTCCAGGCGAAGCCGCCCGCGAGGAACGGCCGCTGGTCGAAGTAGGACCACCACCGCTCGGCCGTCGCGGCCCACGGCGGGAAGTTGGCGTCGTAGGCGCTCAGGTAGCCCCGCGCCGGGTCGTTGGCGTAGATGCCGCGCGTCGAGACCGTGCTCGCGGTCTCCGTGCCCATCGTCGGCTGGTGGGGGTGGTCGCGGTGGTACGCGTCGATGTCGCCCGGGAAGTAGTTGAACCCCTGGATGTCCACGACGTCCGAGAGGCCCTTCCCCCAGTCCCCGTTCATCGCCTCGGTCACCAGGCGGGTCGGATCCAGCCGGCGCGCGAGCCGCTTCATCGCCGCGGCGATCAGCGCGCCGCGCTCCGCGCCCTGCACGAACCACTCCTCGTTGCCGATGGACCAGGCGAACACGCACGGATGGTTGCGGTCGCGGCGGATCAGGCGGGAGAACTGGCTCAGCCCCTCTTCGGAGGACGACATCATGCGGTTCTCGTCGAGCACCAGCATCCCCAGCCGGTCGCACGCGTCGAGCAGCTCCGCCGTGGGCGGGTTGTGCGAGGTGCGGTACGCGTTGCTCCCCATGTCCTTGAGCCGCTGCACGCGGTAGGCCTGCAGCGCATCGGGCAGCGCGGACCCGACGCCCGCGTGATCCTGGTGGTTGCAGGTCCCCTTCAGCTCGACCCGCTCGCCGTTGAGGAAGAAGCCGCGGTCCGGATCGAACCGCAGGGTGCGGATGCCGAACGTCGTCTCGGTCCGGTCGACCTCGGCCCCGCCCGCCTCCACCACGGTGGTCAGCCGGTAGAGCCGCGGCGTCTCGACCGACCACAGCTCGGGCGCGCGCACGGTGAGCCGCTGGGTCTGCTCCCGGCCGCTCCACGCGGCCAGTCGCGCGGGCGCGGTCGCCGCCGTCGCCACCACCCGGCCCGCGGGATCGGTGACGACGGAGCGCACGCGGCAGACCGGCGCCTCCCCGCCCTCGTTCTCGACCTGGGTGGTGACGGTGAGCGTCGCCGCGCCGCCGGCCACCTCGGACGCGACGAACGTGCCCCACTGGGGGACGTGAACGGGCGCGGTCTTCACCAGCCACGCGTGACGGTAGATGCCGGCGCCCTCGTAGAACCAGCCCTCGTGCTCGGTGGCGTCGCAGCGCACCAGCAGCACGTTGGCGCCGCCGTAGTTCGCCAGGTCCGTGATGTCGAAGCGGAACGGCGCGTAACCGCTCAGGTTCCTGCCCAGGTAGACGCCGTTGAGCGCGACCAGGCAGTCCCGGAACACGCCGTCGAACTCCAGGCTCAGCCGCCGGCCGTGGTCGCTCGCCGGCAGGTCGAAGCTGCGCCGGTACCAGCCGATGCTGGTCGCGGGGTACCCGCGGCCGACCGGCTTGAAGCCCTGGTTGTAGAGCGGCGCGGCGTTCTCGAACGGCAGCTCGACGACCCAGTCGTGCGGCAGGTCCACTTCCCGCCAGCCGCTGACGTCGAAGTCGGGCTTCGACGGCTCGCGCATGAACTCGCCCGTCTTGCCGTACTCGCTGAACTCCTGGGCCCGGTCCCCGCCGTAGCCGAAGTCCTGGAGCGGATCGTCGGCGTGGCCGAGGTGGAACCGCCAGCCGAAGTCGAGCAGCAGGCGCTCGCGCGCGGCCGCAGCCGGCGCGTCGCCGGCAGCGGCGCGCTCCGCCGCGTCCCCGGCCGGCTGCCCGTCCGGGATCCGTCCCGGCATCGCCCACGCTCCGAGCGAGGCCGCCAGCCCGGTCTTCACCACGTCGCGTCGGGTCCAGTTGTCCATGGGTCCTTCCCTAGACGAGGAGTGCGCCGCTCACGAACGGCACCAGCCACACCGCCCACACCACCACGCTCACCCGGTGGAACGTGCGGATGGCCCGCTCGCTGCCGCGCGCCAGGACGGCGGTGGCCCACACGGCGTGGGCCAGCATCAGCACCAGCGCGGTCCCGCCCGTGACGCTGTGGAAGCTGAGCCGCAGGCTGCCCGCCAGTTGCCGCATCCGGTCGGTGCCGATGGAGTCGCAGGCGAGACCCAGCCAGAACATCGCCAGGTGCCACGGCTTGAGGCGGGCCGCCAGGCGCTCGCTCCACACGCCGGCCGTGTAGAACGCCAGCGCCGCCACCATGAACAGCGCCCCCGTGCGGGCCGCCGACGTCATGGGCCCCTAAGAAACACGCGCGCTGCCCCGCCGCAAGCGTCCGACCGGCGAGCCGACGGTGCACCGAGGCTCCCTTCCCGTCGGTGCGGAATTTGCAACGCTTCCCAGCGTCCCACACGGTGGTCGGATGGCGGCTCGGCGGCAGACGCTGGACCTGTGCTTCCCACCCAACTGCCCCATTGCTGGCCGGGGCCTGCCGCTCGACGCGTCCATCCCCATCCCGACACCGCAACTCCGGTTTGCCCGCGCCTGCGGCCTGTTCGCGACGTCGCTCCTGGCTGCGGCGCTGCTCGCGCTCGGCCCCGCCGTGGTGATCGCGAAGATCGGCGCCCGGGTCCCGGTCGTCGTGCTCGCGAGCGCCGCGGAGCGGGCGGATGCCGCTGAGCCAGCGCCCGCCGCCGTCGCGCTCTGCCGCGGGGCGCTCGCGCGGACGCCGTTCGTGCTGCGGGCGGAGCCGATGATCGTCCCCGCCGGGACGGGCGCGCCGCGCAGGCGCACGAGCGTGTCCGCGGCCGCCGGCGTCGGCTTCCGGGCCGCCGAGGCCCGGGGAGCGGTGCGGCTGGCGGCCCGCCGGCGTCGCCGAGGCGTGCGAGCACCCGACCCGCCCACCCTCGAACGTCGTCAGCGCCCGCCTCCTCCCGGGGCCGCGCAGCAACGCGTTCCTCCGACCGTCTTCGCTCCGGCCACACCGCCGCATGTCGCATGGTGTGCGCCGGTTTTTTTGTCCCCCGTGACCTGAGAGAAAGGAAGGCCCGGATGCTCCATCTCGACACGGGCAACACCGGCTTCATGATACTCTGTTCGAGTCTCGTGATGCTGATGACGCCCGGCCTCGCGTTCTTCTACGGCGGCCTGGTGGGCCGCAAGAACGTGCTGGCCATCATGATCCAGAGCTTCGTCTCGATGGGATGGACGACGGTGCTCTGGTGGATCTGCGGATTCTCGCTGTGCTTTTCCGGCAGCTACCACGCGGGGACCGACTACTTCGGGATCCTGGGCAACCTCGACTGGGCCTTCCTGCGCGGCATCACGCTCAACACTCCCTCCCCGAACGACACGATCCCGATGATCGTGTTCTGCGCCTACCAGATGATGTTCGCCATCATCACGCCGGCGCTCATCACGGGGGCCTTCACGAACCGCGTGACGTTCAAGGCGTACTTCCTGTTCCTCACCGGCTGGCTGCTGTTCGTCTACTTCCCGTTCGTCCACATGGTCTGGGGCGGCGGCATCCTGCAGCAGTGGGGCGTGCTCGACTTCGCCGGCGGCATCGTGGTGCACAACATCGCCGGCATGGCGGCCCTGGCCTCGGTGATCTACCTCGGCAGGCGCCACGTCATGGACCGCGGCCCGCACTCGATCCCGCTCGTGGCCCTCGGCACCGGGCTCCTGTGGTTCGGCTGGTACGGGTTCAACGCGGGCAGCGAGTTCCGGGTGGACTCGACCACCGCGGTCGCGTTCCTGAACACCGACGTGGCGGCATCGTTCGGCGCCGTGGCCTGGCTGTTCGTGGACTGGCTGTTCGGCAAGAAGCCGCACTTCATCGGCCTGCTGACGGGGGCCGTCGCCGCCCTCGCGACGGTGACGCCGGCGGCCGGCTACGTCTCGCCGGCCACCGCCGTGCTGATCGGCTGCGTGTCCGGCATCGTCTGCTACTTCGCCGTGTCCCTGAAGAACCGCATCGGCTGGGACGACGCGCTCGACGTCTGGGGCGTGCACGGCGTCGGCGGCCTCCTCGGCATCATCATGCTGGGGATCTTCGCCACCACGGCGTTCAACCCGCACAGCACGGACGGCCTCCTCGCGGGGAACGGCGCGTTCTTCGTCAAGGAGCTGGTGGCCGTGGTGGTCTCGTCGGTGTGGGCGTTCGTCTTCACCTACGCGATGCTGGCCATCATCAACCGCCTGACGCCGGTCCACGTGTCCGACAAGGTGGAGGAGATCGGCCTCGACGAGTCGCTGCACGGCGAGAAGGCCTATCTCGACGCGGCGGACTGAGGGACGGCGTCCGATGCGTGCCTTGCGCATCCTCGCGGCCGGGGCGGGTCTCGTCCTGCCCCGGCTGCTCGCCGGCCAGGCGCCGCCGGCGAGCCCGGAGCCGGGGCACCAGGCCATCGAGTTCCACGGCCTGGTGTCCACGAGCTTCTCCTACAACCTCAACGAGCCGCCGTCGCGCACCAACCAGCTGCGCGTGTTCGACTACGACGACGACGACTTCCGGATCGACCTCGTGGAGCTGGTCGTCCGGCGCCCCGCCTCCGGCCCCGGCGCCTTCGGCTTCCGCGTGGACTTCACGGCCGGCGCGGTCTCCCGCGTCGCCGCCTCGCGCGGCATGTTCCGCGATTCGACCGGGGAGGGCCAGGACTTCGACGTGCACCAGGCGTTCGTGAGCTGGGTCGCGCCGCTCGGCTCGGGCCTCCATCTCGACGCCGGCAAGTTCGTCACCGGTCTGGGCTACGAGGTGATCGAGGGGTACGACGGGTGGAACGACGACGCCACGCACGCGTTCCTGTTCGGCTACGCGATCCCGTTCACCCACACCGGCGTGCGCGCCGCGTACAGCTTCACGCCCGCCCTCTCGGCCATGCTGATGGTCGCCAACGGGTGGGACGACGTCGAAGACAACAACCGCGGGAAGACGGTCCACGCGCAGCTCGGCGTGACGCCGTCCGCGCGGCTCTCGTTCTATCTCAACGGCATCGCGGGTCCCGAGCAGAACGACGACGACGTCCACTTCCGGGACGTGCTGGACGTGGATGCCACGTGGAAGGCGACGGACCGCGTGACCGCGGGCTTGAACGGCGACTGGGGCCGGGAGACCAACGCGGCGCCCCTCGGCCGGATGGCGGTGTGGCGGGGCGCGGCGCTCTACCTCGGGGTGGCGGCGAACGCGTGGTTCTTGCTCCACGCGCGGACGGAGGTGTTCGACGACCGGGACGGCGCCCGAACCGGCACCGCGCAGACGCTGTGGGAGGTCACGCTGACGCCCGAGATCCGGCTCGGCCCGAGCGTGGTGGTGCGCAGCGACCTGAGGCTGGACCGGTCGAGTCGGAGCGTGTTCGCATCGCGCACCGGCCCGGTCGCGATCCAGCCGACGGCGTCGCTCAACGTGCTGTACCATCATTGAGGGCCGGTCCGGGGCCCGGCTGCGCCGGCTCCGGGCCGTCGGCGGCGACGGGCCGGTCGTGACGTGGCCAGGCCGGCGCCAGGCACCGCCAGCCGCGGCGCTCGAAGAAGCCCGTGAACGGCTCCCGGCAGCGCGGCGGCATCCACGCGCCGTGGATGAACACGGCGGTCCCGCTCACGGCGACACCATCTGCATCCACAGTTGCGCGATGGCGCCGTGGCCCGCCACGGTGGGGTGTACGCCGTCGGCCGCCCAGTACGCCGCGCTCGCACGGGCCGCCAGCCGGTCGAACATGGCTTGGAGCGGCACGAACGTGGCGCCGGCGCCGGAGGCCACGCGCGCCGCGGCGGCCCGGCGCAGGTCGAACTCCGGGAACCAGGCGTCGTTGACGGCTCCCGTGCGCAGCACGAACGGCTCGAGCACCACCAGGCGCACCGCTGGCAGCGCGCGCCGCGCGCGCCCGAGCAGCGCTGCGTAGCCGGCCTCGTACTCCGCGACGGTGCCGGTGTAGTGCCCCGACAGCTTGTGCCACAGGTCGTTGACGCCGATCAACACGCTCAGCACGTCGGGCTTGAGGTCGAGCGCATCCGCCTGCCAGCGCGCGTCCAGGTCCGGGACCGTGTTGCCGCTGACGCCGCGGTTGAGGACGCCGAGCCCGGCCTCGGGCCGCGCCGCCAGGAGCTGCGCGGCGATCAGGAGGGGATAGCCCGTGCCCAGCGCGGCGGCGCGGTTGGACTCGGCCACGGCGCGGTCGCGCCCGCAGTCGGTGATCGAATCACCCTGGAACAGCACCGTCGCGCCGGCCGGTGGCGGTGCGCGGCGTGCCGTGTCCCACAGGCTCGCGGGCGCCATCGCCGCCGCGGCGGCGCTTCCCGTGGCAGCGACGAATTCGCGCCGCGAGATCCGGTCGTTGCCGTCGTGCATCGCGCGTCCCCCGTTGAGTGCAGGCACGGAATCCTGCCCGAGCCCGCCGAAACCGCAAGGCGGCGGGCCGGCGGACGCCCGCGCAGCCTGGTTCCCTCGTCCGATAAGTCGGGTTACACTCCGCGCCAAGCCGTGGGACGCCGGACCGGACGGACCGTGTCATCCAGACGGGTCGCTGGACGCCAATTCAGGAGAGGCACGATGGGCCGGAAGAAGATCGAACTGACCATCACTCAACGACGGAAGATGGTTGAGGTGGTGGCTCGGAAAATGACCGAGAAGGCGAGCACGGACGACTGGAAGGACGCGTACTTGGACAAGATGATGAAGTTGATTGATGAGAACATGGGGAATGACGAGTTGGCCGAGCAATTCCATAAGGCAGAGAATACGTAGGAGCCAACGGGGCGCCTCGGGCGAGCGGCCAAGGGTTGCGACGGAGCGCCGCCGTAGCGACGTTTAACGCCCTGACGGACCGAGACTTCGAAGGTCAGGGAGTTCCGCCCGGAGAGGTGGCCGAGAGGCTGAAGGCGGCGGTTTGCTAAACCGTTTAACGGGCTAATACCTGTTACGAGGGTTCGAATCCCTCCCTCTCCGTTGGTGTTCCGCGTTCGACGCGCTCCATCCCCGACCGGCACCCTGAAGGCCGGAGGGGCCCAGAGGAAGGCCAATGCCTGACGCCGCCCCCCCCTCCCCGGCCAAGCCGGGTACCGACTTCATCCGCGACATCATCAAGGCCGACG